>JBBRHJ010000315.1:0-4197 GCA_038222885.1 Bacteroidales bacterium
GACATCTGTATCCAAGGTACTGGAATTGAATAATTTCATCAAAATTAACCAACAAAACATTTAATCTTTCCTTTTTTGAGTAGATTTAAGTACTTTTGTAAATTACAATAGAAAATTGTAAATGGGCAAATCGTAAATCAACCAAAGAGTGTCAATCAGCATTTCCAATCTTAGCAAAAACTACGGAAATCAAACCGTACTTTACAATATTAGTTTTGATATTGGCGAGGGTGAAGTTGTTGGTTTCCTGGGTCCTAATGGCGCTGGAAAGACAACAGCTATGCGAATAATCACCGGAGCTTTGGGCTACGATGCTGGCTCGGTGAAGGTTTGTGGTATGGAGGTAAAAGATCACAATATCGAAACTAATGCCTTGATTGGTTATTTGCCTGAACAAAATCCCTTGTACCCCGAAATGTACGTCAAAGAGTATTTACTTTTTGTGGCTGATACGCATAAAATTGTTGAAAACAAGGATAAAATTGTCAATGAGCTTATTGATAAAGTGGGACTCAGACCCGAATTTCACAAGAAAATCGGTCAACTCTCAAAAGGATATCGCCAAAGAGTTGGACTGGCTCAAGCTTTAATTCCGAACCCAAAAGTATTGATACTTGACGAACCTACGACTGGGCTCGATCCAAATCAATTGGAAGAAATCCGAAGTCTGATTCGTGAATTAGGAAAAGAGCGAACAGTGATTTTCAGTACACATATCATGCAGGAAATCAAAGCAATATGCAATCGAGTATTGATAATCAACAAAGGAGAAATTGTAGCAGATTACCCAGAAATTTCTAAAATTAATCTCTTCGATGAAAACAACCTACAATTTGAACTGGAATTTTTAAAGGATGTTGATATTTCTGAATTGGAAAAACTAAATCATATTACAGTTATTAATGAGTTAGATAAAAATAGATTCTCCATTGTTGCTTCAACTGATATTCGCAGTGATATTTTTGATTTTGCTATAAAAACACAGAATAAAATATTGACCATGAAAGCGCTAGAGAGAAGCATGGAAGAAGTGTTTAGGAATTTGACAAAATGATATATGGAAGAGAACTTCGACATACGAAACAATCAAAAAGGTGAGAAAGAATTTGAGAACGCATTGCGTCCACTGACTTTTTCGGATTTTCAAGGACAAAATAAAATTGTCGAGAATCTGAAAATCTTTGTGCAGGCAGCTCGTATGCGTACCGAATCACTCGATCATGTGCTGTTGCACGGACCTCCGGGACTGGGTAAAACTACACTTTCGAATATTATTGCCAATGAGCTGAATGTTGGCTTTAAAATCACTTCGGGTCCTGTTTTGGACAAACCAGGCGATTTGGCAGGTTTGCTTACCAGCCTTGAAATCAATGATGTGCTTTTTATCGACGAGATTCACCGCCTGAGTCCAATTGTAGAAGAATATTTATATTCGGCGATGGAGGATTATCGCATTGATATAATGATAGATAAAGGTCCAAGTGCTCGATCTATTCAGCTCGATTTGAATCCTTTTACGTTAATTGGTGCAACGACTCGAAGTGGATTACTTACGGCTCCTCTCCGTGCTCGTTTTGGTATCAATTGTCATTTCGAATATTATGATATTGAAGTTATCACAGGAATTATAAAACGTTCGGCAAGATTACTAAACGTACCAATACAAGACAAAGCAGCTGTCGAAATTGCAGGTCGTAGTCGTGGAACTCCGCGTGTTGCCAATGCTTTGCTTCGTCGTGTACGTGACTTTGCGCAAGTAAAAGGTACAGGTACCATTGATATGGAAATAGCTCGTTATGCACTTGAAGCCTTGAATATTGACAAATATGGATTGGATGAGATTGATAACAAAATTCTGAATACAATTATTGATAAATTTAGTGGCGGTCCGGTTGGAATAACAACAATAGCAACAGCCCTAGGCGAAGACGCCGGAACTATTGAAGAAGTTTATGAGCCTTTCCTCATCAAAGAAGGTTTTATGAAACGTACACCAAGAGGAAGAGAAGTTACGGAATTGGCATATAAACACTTAGGGAAAATAAAATTAGGAGAACAAGGAACGTTATTTTGAAGTTAAATGTCTAATTGATAATTTTAAAGATGATGATACCTGCAAAAAACAATTATGGAAACCTTGTTGATAGCATTTCCAATGTTTATCTACAAGGACGAAACAATGCAACAATTGCTGTTAATCAGAATTTGGTAGAAACTTATTGGAAAATTGGTCAATATGTTGTTGAATTTGAGCAAGATGGTAAAGAGCGTGCAGACTATGGAAAAGCTTTAATCGATAATCTTTCCAGAGATTTGTCGATCAGATTAGGTAGAGGTTTTAGTAGAAGTAATCTAATTTACATGCGTTTGTTCTATCTTGAATTCCCAATAAGTGAGAAGCCTTCTCACTTATTGAGTTGGTCTCATTATGTGGAACTTCTGAAAATATCAGATAAACTTGAACGAAATTTTTACATACAACAAACAATACACGAGAGTTGGTCAATACCAGAATTAAAACGTCAGAAGAAAGCATCACTTTTTCTACGATTGGCAGCGTCGAAAGACAAAGAAGGTATTTTAGAATTGTCAAGACAAGGTCAAATTGTACAAAAGGCAGCTGATTTGATTCGCGAACCATATATCCTTGATTTTCTTCAAATTCCTGAACCATTTCATTTGGCCGAATCAGAGTTAGAAAGTCTATTGATAAGTAATTTGCAACAATTCTTACTCGAACTGGGTAAGGGTTTTGCATTTATCGGTCGGCAATATCGAATTACCTTAGGAAATCGACATCATTATATTGACTTGGTTTTTTATCATCGTATTCTTAAATGTTTCGTTTTGATTGATTTAAAGAAAGACGAAGCCGGATATCAAGATGTAGGTCAGATGAATATGTACCTAGGCTATTTTGAAAATGAAGAAAATACGGCTGGCGACAATCCGCCAATAGGAATTGTTTTGGCAAAAGAAAAGGACGAACTACTTGTAAAATATGCATTGCACAATGTTAGTTCACAGCTCTTTGTAAGTAAATATCAAATGTATTTGCCCGACAAAAAGACTTTACAGAATAAATTGACTCATTTACTTCAAAAAAACGATGGAATTTAACAATGGATAATAATATTTCTAAAAATACAGATTTACTCAGTTCTATTGCATTGTTGATTGATGAAGCACGTAAACGTGTTGCGGTAACAGTCAATAGTGAATTGACACTACTTTACTGGAATATTGGGAAACAGATAAATGAAGATATACTTAAAAATGGTAGGGCTGAATATGGGAAAAGTATAATCTTAAATTTGAGCATAGAACTTTCATCTATTTACGGTCCTGGATTTTCTAAAAGGAATCTCCATAATTTTGTTAAATTTCATGAATTATATCCAGATGAACAAATTATGCAGACACTGTCTGCAAAATTGAGTTGGTCACATATTTATTCGATAATCCCTTTAACTGAAAGCATCAAGCGAGAATTCTACACCGAAATGTGTGTTCACGAACGTTGGAGTGTTCGTACATTGAAAGAACGTATGGACAGTATGTTGTTTGAACGAACTGCCATAAGCCGAAAGCCTGAGCAAACCATTTTAAACGATTTAGAACTGCTAAAAAACGAGAACAAAATGAGTCCAGAACTTACTTTCAGAGATCCGTACGTTCTTGATTTTTTAGGTTTACACGATACATATAGTGAAAAAGACTTGGAATCGGCTATACTTGCTAATCTACAAAATTTCATAACTGAAATTGGTAGCGATTTTGCCTTCTTAGCTCGTCAGAAAAGAATAACAATTGACAATGAAGATTTTTATATCGATTTGCTTTTCTATCACCGTGGATTAAAGTGTTTGGTTGCAATTGACTTAAAATTAAATAAATTCAAAGCTGCATATAAAGGGCAAATGGAACTTTACCTACGCTGGTTGGAACAGAATGAACAACGCGAAGGAGAAAACAAACCGATTGGTTTAATTTTGTGCAGCGAAAAATCACCAGAACAAATTAAATATCTCTTACTCGATAATGACGAGCAGATAAAAGTTTCGGAATATCTGACTCAATTACCTGACAAAGAAATGCTTAAAAACAAACTTCAAAAAGCTATTGAGTTAGCTGAAAATTCATTCAAATAAAAATAACTAACTAAATTCCCCTTTTGGGGATAGGGGTGTATGGAAC
>JBBRHJ010000316.1:0-4153 GCA_038222885.1 Bacteroidales bacterium
TTATTAGCCGAAGTTAATATCAAATCAACGCCTTGCGCCTGATTGGTTCGCTTTTGGGCAATGTTTGGATCAAAAATCAGCGGCGTCAACTTATTAATTAAATCTTCAACAGTTTCGTTGGACTGTAAAACCGCTTTCAATTCCTGTGGATCAATGGATCGAACTGCTTCTGCAAAAAACTCTTTGCTAAAAGTTGGTAGAAATTTATCTTCAGAATAATGGTGATGAATACCATTTCCCATCCAAAGACGTTTCAAATAAGTTGTAAGGTCTTTAAATTCAGCAGATTCACGATTGCCTTTGTAGTTTAGATAAATCGCTTCGAAAGTACGACGTACCGACAAATTATACTTGTTATTCTGATCATACATAATATCTCGACCTTCTAGCGCAGCTTGCGACAGATAATAAATAAGTTCTTTTTGTTTCAAACTGAGTAACTCAAAGTCGGGAACTCGATATCGAAGTATTTCAATATCAGCAAATTTGTCGACTGAGTACTTGAAATCTTCTATTGCAGGCGTAGCATCTTTTTGACTGCTGCAAGCCATAAAAAAAATGGACATAAATAAATAAGTTAGTTTTTTCATAAAAATGATGTTTTAATAGTCACAAAACTACAAAAAAGAACAGAATCTACCTAAACTTAGTTCAAGCTAAACAAAAATAAAAAATTGAATGATTATATTTTTCAATTATCGTACATTTGCATCTATGTTAGAAAACTTTATTTCATCCAAAATCTTAGCCGAATTGCAGTTCACACCTACTGAACAGCAAGAACAACTGATAAGCCACTTGGGGCATTTCTTGATGTCGACCGAAAATGAAAAGGTTTTCTTACTCAGGGGTTTTGCTGGAACAGGTAAAACTACCATCATAAGTGCTTTAGTGCGAGCCATGAATGGTTTACAACAGAAATCCGTTCTTTTAGCACCAACCGGAAGGGCTGCAAAAGTAATTTCAGGTTATTCAGGATTTCCAGCTTTTACCATTCACAAAAAAATATACAGGCAAAAGTCGATGGCAGATTTCCAGTTTCAATTGTCCGACAATCTCCATCACCACACGCTATTTATTGTTGATGAAGCATCTATGATTTCTAACTTTGGTACTGATTCCGATTTTGGTTCTGGTCGTTTGTTGGACGATTTGATTCAATATGTTTATGGTGGACAAGGTTGCAGCCTTTTGTTGTTGGGCGATACGGCTCAGTTACCTCCTGTTGGACAACCCCATAGTCCAGCACTCGAAATAGATAAACTGGCTGGTTACGGACTTAAAGTTTACGATTTTCTATTGACCCATGTTGTAAGGCAAGCATTAGAAAGTGGAATATTGTACAATGCAACACAACTACGAGAATCGCTAACTGACGAGCGAACCAATGAATATCCAGCTTTCGTGGTCGAAGGATTTACTGACATCAAACATTTGAATGGCATGGATTTGATTGATGAAATTGAACGTGCTTACAATGGTGTGGGTGTTGAAGATACAATCGTGGTAACTCGATCGAATAAGCGCGCCAATATGTACAATAATGGCATTCGCAACCGAGTTTTGATGAAGGAAGATGAATTGACAAACGGTGATTTGCTAATGATTACCAAAAACAATTATTTTTGGAATAAAGCATATAAAGAAATTGATTTCATTGCTAATGGTGATATTGTGGAGGTTATAAGAGTTCGTAAACATAGGGAAATATACAATTGTCGTTTTGTGGATTTAACTTTGAGGTCGCTTGATTATGGCTGGGAAATTGATTGCCAAGTATGGTTGGATTTATTGCAATCCGAATCACCTTCGCAAACTAACGCCTTGCACCAAAAGCTTTTTCAGACAGTAGCTGAGGATTATCCAGAAATCACAAATCGTCGTCTGTTGGCTAAGAAAGTTTATGAAAATGAATTCTTCAATGCCCTGCAAGTTAAATTTGCCTATGCAGTAACTTGCCACAAAGCCCAAGGCGGTCAGTGGAAAAAAGTATTTATTGACCCAGGAATAGTAGCCGACGAACAAATAAATACTGATTTTTACCGATGGGTTTATACGGCTTTGACACGTGCCACCGAGAATGTTTTTTTAGTTAATCTAAAACGATAATGCACTGAATACAAGTATTATTTTTTGATGAGATTTAGAATAATACTTAAAAAAAAAAATCGATTTTACTCAAAAGTGATTCTTTTTCTTTCAAAAACTTTATATTTTAGGTTCAAACCGAGTTTTTATTCGTTAATTCTGTATAAGCTAATCAAAAAAAACAGTTACTAAAAAACACAATATAAGTATTTTTTATACATTATATTACAAACAATTCTGTATTTAAAATTGTTACAATAGTGCTGTATTCCATACAAATGGAATTTCTTTTAACTTTCCCTAATCAACTTGAAGAGCCTCTTAGCAATAAAATGCCATTAAATATAGTTTATCTTTGACTAAAATATATTAAAGATCTGCTCCCCAATACAATTCGATACATCAAAAGTATTATAAAATAACTGTTTCGATTAATTTCAAAACCCTAAGTATTATGAATAAACGTATCCAAAAAGGATTGTATCAAATGGTGATATTATCCTTGTTATTGTTACCTACAAGTTGTGTAACTAATGATTTTGATTTATCAGAAGGCATTAACACGGAAATCACAATTGGTGGCGATTCTTTATCGGTTCCAATTGGTAAGACAAAACCCATTTTTTTGGGAGATATGCTTGACAGTCTGGGCATAGACATACTGAAAAAATCTGGAGATGGCAGTTATTCCATTCATCTGACTGATTCTTTGAATGTGAATTTAAAAACGATTGATCCAGTAACAGTGAACATCTCACCCATTTCGATTGCTGACATTATTACGACAGTAGCAGATATTAAGTTTCCAATTCTCAGCTTTGATCCAGTTAAATTAACTACGAACGTTAATGTTCCGGTAGCCAAAACGGATAATCTCGTAATACCCACCATTAATTCATCTTACTCAAAAAGCACAACAATTACAGCCCCTCCTGGTTTAGTAAAACAATATTCAAACTCTCCAAATAAAACGAAGTCAGAAGGTGATATTTCATTTGGACCCTACGAAGCTGAAGGGCAGAAAACTGTTACTCAAAGCATTCCTACCTATAATTTTGATCCTGTATTGAAAAAAATAAACAAGCTTTATTTTAAAAACAATATGGTTACAGTAACTTTTAACAAGTCTCAAATCAGAACGGTTGGTTTCAATTCACATCAGGACACGGTTACACTTTTCAGAATAGACTATCCTGCTGAATTCAAATTATCAAATGCAGTAGGAAAAAATGCTCGTATAGAAGGTAGCTCGTTTATCATTGAAAAATCGGATTTACCAGATCAAGACGAAGTTAAATTTTACTATCAAGTCGAAAACTTAGATTTATCAGGAGTACAACAAAATCAGAAATTAGATTACACAGCTAACATTCCTTATAATGTAAAATACCGTTTGTCGGGTAAAGCCAGTAATATGTCAGTAGTTGGTAAACAAGTTGAATTAATTGTCGAAATAAAAGCACAACCAGCACTTGACGATTTAGATATCGAAACTAATCCAATAATACTTGATTCTTCAAGTGGCTCAGAAGCTATCAACGAAACAGTGAATGATTTACCTATTGAAGTTGATGTAATTAATTCGTTGAGCTTTAAACCTGGAGCTAATTTACAATTAAAAATAGATGATCCAGCAATCCAACCTTTTAGCTTTACAGGTGGTAATTGTGTAATCAACCTACCCAAACTCTTTGTATTTAAACCCTTCACTGGATTAGATTTAAGCACTAACAAACTTACAATACCTTATTCTCAATTATTTGGCACTAAAACTATTGGAATAGAAAGAATCGACCTGAACAAAAAAGTTATTGATAACAAAATATCAGTTACCGATGCAATGAATTATTCCATATCTGGACTTACTGTTGGTGGATCAACGACAAAACTCAGTACAACTCAATCCTTAGGGCAGAAAAAAATCAATATTACAGCTTCAACTTCGGGATTAGAGGTAAGTGATGCATCAGTTACCACCAAACAAATTTCAATAGATATTCCTGATCAAACAGCTAATTTCAGTGTTAATAAGCTGGTATCAACTGACGTAAAAAAGATTTATAGC
>JBBRHJ010000317.1:0-4117 GCA_038222885.1 Bacteroidales bacterium
CTCTGGAGTTTCTCTCTTACTTTACATACATCCCCCAGATGAATCTGGGGGTTATGCACAGATGACTCCTCTGGAGTCTAATTTGAACAAAATAAATCAAATCAGTGAATAAGGAAAAATTGATTACCCACCTTATTCGTTATAGAGTCCAAAATTTACTTTCTACCTTTTCATAATCGTTCGGCAAAAAATATGTAACGATTAACTAATTAGCAAATTACCGCTACCTGTATATTTAGTAAAAATGCTAATTTTTGAATTTTATCGGCAATATGACCCACACCAATGGCACAATGGTGAGCA
Organism: Bacteroidales bacterium; assembly: GCA_038222885.1. GTDB lineage: Bacteria > Bacteroidota > Bacteroidia > Bacteroidales > Paludibacteraceae > Paludibacter. The sequence goes on from JBBRHJ010000317.1 coordinate 304, forward strand.
GGTCCTTGTTTTGACCATTCATTCATAAACCTTTTTGCACCAATATTGAACCGATACCGGCTATTCGTATTTCCAATTTCAAGAACAGGTCCGGGAACAGATTCACCTTCAGCTACGAGAAGAAATATACCATCCTTGCCTTCAACTACCGACAACAAGGTTACTTCGCCGTGCTTTACAGTCATCTGAATAGACAATCCTTTCCCTGGTTTACCGTGATAAATAGATAGGGGAACAAGTTTAACACTCCCTTCGGCAATTGCAAAGTGAGCAGGCCCATCGTGCCCCAACATAACCACATCATCATTAAAATCCATCAAATAGAACTCTGAGAATGAACCACCGGCACCAAATTCCGCCATTATTTTCATTGCATGTGCATTCTTTACTTCACATTCACCTGCCACAGGTATGTTTTTACCTGTCAACAAAGTATTACCCGCAATAATGGATGTAACAATATTCTCGTAATCGTTACCCGGCTCGCCTTCGTAATAATAAGCCATCGAGCCCAGATTCCTATTTTTTACCAATTTATCTAATGCTAATGAGGTGCGGGCTGCACGTTCAATTTCGAATAACTCACATTCTGAAGCCACATCGAAAGCTGAATTAAACTCCTCAATTTTAGTTTGATTCTCAGTATCAGTTGTTTCATCACGGTATTTTTTTAGCTCGCACATTTCAAGCAATTCGAAATGAGTTCCAAATACCGCTGATTGTTTGGTAATATCGGTATAAACATCTAACATACCGGAGTAGTAATGCCCAAGAATTCCCATTCGATTGTTTCGTAACGAAACAACTACATGTGCAGCCTGAGTCCAAGCCTCAATATCTCGCCATGCATCCTTATCTTGTAAGTATCCTGTAACAAAATCGTAGCGAATGCCTGACCTATTAAACACATTGGCAATTTCGGGCAATGAACATGACTGACAATGCTCTAACCATAAACCTGTCATTTTACCCCGATCGCCTAATTTATTGAATGCATCATAATCCAATTCAGCCACCGGCTGAAGATTCAGTATGATTACCGGTACTTTAAGTTTTTGAGCCACGGGCAATACCGTTGAAGAAAGTGCATAAGTTGAAACATACAGAAATACTATTTCTACATCGTTGGCTTTTAGTAAGTCAGCTGCTTCGCCAGCTTTCAATGGATTGTCAACCATTCCGGCATCAATTACATCAACACCATAAGTTGAAATCCTTTTCTTAATTTGCTCCTGATATGTATTTAGATTATTGAGTAATCCGTCAAATTGTGCCCAATACGTATCCAGACCTATGCCAAATAAACCTACTTTAGTTTTCATTCTTTATTTATTTATTTTGATAATTAATAATTTTACCGGATTTAATAAACCCCAATTTTAATAATTCAGCATCTTTATTGTAATGTCTAAATATTGTAAAAGTGTATCAGCCTGAAGTACTTGCAGTTCCATTTATAAGCCAGCCAAACCATTGTGAATGTTATTCAAAATTCAAGATGCAAATGCCATTTTCAATTTCCCGTTCCAATTATGTGAAATATTTTACATAATCCATATCAGAAATTGGAAAGTATAAAAATTCACTCTCACTTTTGCTTCCAAATAAACCTGTAATTAAACCTTCTATTAGGCGCTGTGTCACCATTGAGGCAAAACGAAATCGGGTCTTTTAATTCAGCTGCATTATCGCTCCATTTAAAATCTAAGGCAAATGAATCTGCGTTGAGTTGAAGTAATTTTCTAGGAACAGAAATTTCAAGCTCATTGCCTGAATAATTAAATTTCAGCTCAGCAACTTCTAACCACGGATTTTCAGATTGAAGGCTATCATAACGCATCAAAGTTGTTGTATTCCTATCTTTTACATTTCTATTAATGATAAAATCGTAGCCAAACCAACCTGTACTTGAATTATTATCGGAATCTATCAGTAAAAGCATCCAATTATTACCGGTACATGGTGTAAGTTCATTGGCAGTTTCAGCATAAAAACTGATATTCTTTTAATCAACAGCAACTTTACTTGTTATTATATCATTTCGTCCAGATTCGTTGGTGTAATGCAATCCGCCATATCCGTTGTGATTGCGGAGAAATGTATCACCTTTTGTATCACGAAATTCGTTGGTAATCTTTTCCCAATCGCTAAAATTTCCGTCATTTTTTATGGATTGAAAACCATTCTGAATAGGCATTGGTCTCACTCCTTTATATTTTCGGATATTTTGAGCCATTTGCATATAATAATTATCAGAATATCCGTCTTTCATAGGTTGAATGCCACGGTTAAATTCTGAGTTATACTGGTCAACAAAAATAAAGGAATTGTTTCGCCCAAGCCACGGCATGGTGTTTTCTCCTACCATATTTGTAATGCCACCTTTGTCATCTGGAAAATATTTACCGGCAGTCCATTCATTCCAATCGTTTATAAAGAGGAATTCTGGATTAGCTTCTATGGCTTCGTTCCATCGTTCCTGGAAATAAATGCCATACCCTTCTGGATTTTTAACTTTCTTCCCCAGCCAAGGCACGTATGCAGAATCAGGAAGGTCAAATTCATTCAGCTTTGGTTCACCATACTGCCTCGACCATGATTTACCAACACCTATGTTTCCTGAATCCATGGTTACAGGATGCTGTGCTGCTGTTACGGCAGCCTGCTCCCATTTACCTTGGTGGGTAGAAAGTAACTGTTGTGGAGAGAGTGCCTTCAATTTATCGTCGTCTAGGTTGTAGCCGAAACTCCAATTATCTTCGGTTCCAATAAAGCGGTTTCCAGCCCATTCGTAATAACCCCAGCACATGGTTCGTTTTGTGAAAAAGTCTTTTACTTCATTTGTGTAATCTTTATAAAATTCTTCGGTATAATCGGGGTTGCCAAAATGCGGGTTGTTCGTGTCTGTTTTAGCCGAAGGGTCGTAATGTGGATTTGCATTTTTCACATTAGTACTATTCGCATCGAATTTGGGTTTGCCGTTGTATAGTAAAAGAGGTTTGCCGTCCCAATAAAACCATAAATCGCTATAAAGATTGGTTTTATAAATACGGTCGTAAAGGTCTTGTACCACAGTTATTACCGGACCGTTAAACGCCCAGAAACAAAATATTGGCACTTTGTTTCCTTCTGCTTTCATTTTTTGCATGGTTTTAAAAAGAGCTTCCCATTCGTCCCAATACCTAACAGCATTTGTAACGTCCATCACCAACACATCAGCTCCTGCATCAGCTAACATGGACATATCTTTTCGTATTACATATTCATCTTGAGTTAGGAAATATCCCATTTCAGGTTCTCCCCAGTGGTAACTATTTTCAGTCCAAAGCGGGTTCTTTGCATCTAAACGTGCACTGGGATCAGCTTGCAGAATCTTTGAAACATCTGCCGAATAGGGACTTTTGAATTCGGTAAATTTATCGGGAGTATGCCAGGTAATATAAAACATAGCAGTAATACGTCGTTGATCATTTTTTACAGGTCCAACTTCTTCTAAAAAAAGCATTTTTCGCCCAAGTGCATCGGAAGCTACCCAAGTATCCGCAAAAATATCTCTGTAATTCTCGTTGATTGAAGTTGTGTAGGTTGTTTGAATTTCTGAATTATTCGAAAAAGCGGTACTATTGGTTTTTTTCTGAGCATAGCCCAGTATTTGACCAAATCCTACAAAAGAAAAATATAAAAATATTAAAACAAAATTGAAGCTCGATTTTTTCATTTTTTTTATTGAGTTCGTCTTGACTTTTTATAATGCCGCTTCTACGGAGCTCAAATTCATCTTCGTCAATTTAGCTGTTATCTCCCGATAATTATC
>JBBRHJ010000318.1:0-4109 GCA_038222885.1 Bacteroidales bacterium
GTTATTTTGTAGTGCAAATTAATGAGCTAAACGGTTTTTATTGTACCAGATTATTAGTTTTTTTGTCAGATTATCAGCCAATTTTTTGTTTTCCGAAGCTATATTGTTTTCTTCGTTGATATCAGATTTAAGATTATATAACTGAACGTCAGAACCATCTGAATTACATAACAGTTTAAAATCACCTCTTCGAATAGCCAAATGCGGACTTTTATTATAAGAATCTGCTGGAAAGTTAAAAAATTTATTTCGACCAAAATCCCAATATAATATATTTTTACGTTTTATGGGTTTTACTCCCAACAAAGCATTAGCCATATTGCAACCATCAATGTTTCTCAAATCAGACTTCGAAGTATTTAATATTGAACATAAACTTGGCAGCATATCAATAGCACAAAGCACTGTTGTAGAATCTGTTTGATTAGGTTTAATTTTTTGTGGCCATTTTATTATCAAAGGTTCTTTTATTCCGCCTTCGTAAAGCGAATTTTTAGTACCGCGCATATTTCCTGACCGAATGTTGTCGAAGCTAGGACTTGGACCATTATCGCTCGAGATAATTAGCATTGTATTATCTTCAAGTCCCATTTCCTTAATGGCAGCAACCAATCGACCAATTTGTTTGTCCATTTCAATCAAAACTGGAATAAAAGCTTGTTTTGTTGCATAATCTTTCTGTTTAATTGAAATTGTTTCAGGATTTGGAACCCATGGTGTGTGCACATCATCAGGCCACAAATTGATAAAGCAAGGCTTGTTATTATTAGCAGATAAAAAACTGATAGTTTTATCAACAAAGTAAGCTGTTCTATCCCAACGCTTAACGCTGTCGGTATTAGCCCATATCCAGTTACTTGAAGTCAATAAGGGGTCGGGCTGCGGACTTTCCCATGTTGAAGTATATTCATCAAAACCATAACTTGAAATTGATGGCGCATTATCAACATCACGACCACCTCCCATGTGCCATTTACCAAAGTGAGCGGTTGTATATCCAACCGATTTCAGCATTTTTGCCATTGATGGTAATGAATTGTCTAAAAAATTATTTTGTTCACACTCTTCATTCATTTTACGGGTACTCAAAAATGTATTTATTCCTGTTCGGATAGGAAACATACCGGTGGTAAGTGCAGCTCGCGAAGGTGAACTTACAGGAGCTGCTGAGTAATACTGTGTAAAACGAATTCCCTCTTGTGCAATCCGATCTATATTAGGTGTTTCTGCAAGCTTACCACCATAGCAGCTAAAATCGCCATATCCCGAATCGTCAACATATATCATGATGATGTTTGGTTGTTTGGTCTGTGCACTTAATAAGACAGGAATTGAAAGGCCAGATAAAATTAAAAGATAATTATTCATTGTTAATACATTATTAGAGATTTGAATTGTATTTTGGCTGTTGTGCCCATTGGATATCACTTCTGAGAACCAATGAAAAAGGTGTATCTCAAAAGGAGTAGGCTTGCCAAAATATGGTCATTAAATTCACACCCTGTAATGGTGTTATTTTATTGTTTGCATATTCTATCGAATATTTGTCTTTTGCCGTTCCTGCCAAAGTTGCCATAATATCAACAACATGAGCTGGCTGTCACAATATTGGGTGTGGGTATCATGCCACCATAGCACCCGAAATCAGCAAAACCAAGGTCATTAACTAATATAACCCAGAATTTTGGATTCTTTTCGTTGTTTTGTGCATATTAGTTTGAAACAGCAACACCACCTAAAGCAAGTAATTTAAAACGTTTTTTTATCATTTTTTATTTGACAATTAAAAATATTATTGAAACATTATTTTATTGCAAATTTATAAATACAAATATGATGGTATGTTTGCCCAGACTCAAGAATTGTACTCGGGAAATTTGAATGATTCGGACTGTCGGGATAATGTTGTGATTCAAGTGCAAATGAAGTTCTGTAGTTGTATACTTCGCCATATTTTCCTGTATCTTTTCCATTAAAAAAGTTACCGCCATAAAACTGAAGAGCTGGTTCGGTTGTCAAAACCAGTAAGGTTCTCCCATTCGAAGGTTCGTAAATTGCTGCTGCTTCGGTTAACTTGCCTTTTATTTTATCAAGAATCCAACAATGGTCATAGCCCTTTCCGAATTCTAGGGCTTGATATTTCTCATTTACATGTTTCCCAATTTCAGTTGGTGAGCTGAAATCCATAGGTGTTGAGGCAACAGGTGCAATTACTCCTGTAGGAATCAATCCATCATCGGTTGGTAAAAATGTAGATCCATTTATTTTCAAGATGTGTGAATTAATGGATTCAGCTTTTCCCGAAGAAAACCCAAAAAGATTGAAAAATGCATGATTGGTAAGATTAATCACTGTATTTTTATCTGTTGTAGCCGAATACTCTATTTTTAGTTCATTTCTGTTTGTCAATGTGTAAATAACAGTTACCGATAAATTCCCAGGGAAACCTTCCTCACCATCTTTTGAAAGATATTTAAGTTCCAAAGCATCTTCATTTTCTTTGTTTTTAAACGGGCGAGCATCCCAAACAACATTTTGGAATCCATCTTTTCCTCCGTGCAATGTATTTTCACCATTGTTAACGGGCAAAGTATATGTAGCTCCATCCAATGTAAATTTACCTTTGGCAATCCGGTTTCCATAACGACCTATAAGTGCGCCGAAATAGACTTCATTTCCTTTTTGATACCCGCTGAAACTCTTAAACCCGGTAATTATATCATCAAAGTGTCCGTTTTTATCTGGAGTCCAGAGGGTGACGATTCTTCCTCCAAAGTTAGTTATTTGAGCAACAATTCCCGAATTGTTTTTCAACGTATAGATTGAAATATCTTTTCCATTCTTTGTTCCTTTAAAGTCCTCATTGTATATCAACTTAATTCCGAGGTCTTTATTATTCTGAGTTTTGATTACATTAATTTCATTTTGATCAAAAGGCGTTTTGTCCTGTCTGTAAATATCATGAAACCAAAGCTTAGGCTCTTTTTCATTCGGTTTTGGTTCATCCCATGCAAAAATGGTATTTGTTTTTCCAGAAACAAATCCCCAATTAATTGCTCCTACATTATTCGACTTCAATAATGGCATAATATTATCGAAACGACTATCGTTTTTACGAGCCATGTATTCGGTACAAATCATAGGTCGGTCGAACATTTTCAAGTAATTGATTTGTGTCTGATGGTCTTTTACTCCCTTATAATTGTGATAAGTGATTATATCGGAATTCTCCACCTGACAGACATTGAGTTCGTTGCAGCCAAAATACCAGATACCTGAACTTATTGGTTGAGTAGGATTGACTTCGCGAGCCCATTTGAATACATTTTTAAGCAAGGGTAAACTTGATATACCATGTTTACTATTTCCAGGTTCATTATACAAATCCCACATCAAAATACGGTTGTCGTTTTTGAATGTATTCATTATATCTTTAACGTATTTCTCCAAAATAGGAAATAGCACTGATGTGTCATTTCTCAAAGAAACACTTGGATCTTGCACCCATCCTGAATTATGAACTCCGGGCTTGGGATTGGGTTGTTTGCCAATGAAAGATTCAGGATTCCAGCAATCATCAAAAAATACGAACATCGGTTTAATAGCATATTTCGACGAAATGGTCAGAAATTGATCGATATGTTTCTTAAATCCTTCCGCATCGTTTTTCCATACTACGCTGCTTAAATAAACACGCATAGTTGTAAATCCGAGTTCTTCAGCCCAACCCAGCTCACGGTCAATTGTTGCAGCATCAAAACTCTCAGCTTGCCACATTTCTATCTGATTAATAGCTGTGCTTGGCTGGAAATTACAACCACTCAGCCATGGGTGATTTGCATACCATGCATCTGCTTTTTGTTTTGTCCACACTGCTGATAGAGTATTATCTGATTTTATTGTCGTTTTTTGAGCAGCATAATTTTGATTCAAAATTGAGCCAACTATAAATATTGACGTAAGTATTATAATTAATTTTTTCATTATTCTCGTTTTCTAAATACTGATAGTTTTATTAGATTAGTATGGTGTAAGTCCAAAATCAAAATTATTATTTCCTTTTACATTCAACCAAAGAGAAAGTGAAGAATATAACTTGTTCATTATGA
>JBBRHJ010000319.1:0-4100 GCA_038222885.1 Bacteroidales bacterium
AATGTAAGAAATCAATATTAATTCGTACATTTGCAATATGTTATATTACAGAAGAAAAATACTATTAGCTTTACTCGAAGTGTTTGAAGGGCAATTAACTGCAAAGAGTTTGCAGAAGTATTTGTTTACGTTTACCCGATAATAACTACAGGTTTAAACCCTTGTAAAAAGCAACTTATCTGAAAAACATATGGGTTAGTAATTGATATCAAAGAAACAAAGTATAAAGAAAAATGAATGCACTAGAACAGTATTTAATTAAGTTGGATGCCAGCTTATACGATAGTAGAGATGTTCACATCATCAATGCGGAGTTCCAAGAAGTTGTGAAAGAGCTTATGGAGAAAAGCGAAAATGATATTGCCATTATTGCTGATTTAGACAGACAGGCGTTTGCAGTTCAAAAATCGTTTGATACAAAGTTGGATATTGAAAAGGGAACAATAAACGGGCTGAGCTGGCAAATGAGTGGCACTCAGACATTGGAAGACAATAGCTTAATCCCAATATACTGGCCAGATGTGACAAAGTACACACAAAAAAACTTTGAATATTTTGAGAAACGCTATAATGAAAGCGGAAACTTATTTGCAAAAACACAATACGGTTTAATGGCTTATTTTGGAGAGAAAACTCCAACATCAAAACATCATGATTTTAAAAGGAAACTTTGTAAGGAGCTATTTCAGTTAAGTAAAGATTATTTTGCAAAGGCAAAAATTGGTGGTGAGGGTAATCATTATGTGTTAGATTTTTTTCATTCACTCCGTATAGCATTTGGTGTGGCTTTGAAATCTAATTTAGAACCCGAATTGACTGAAATACTACACTATATATTTGCTATTCATCAAAGTTGGGATATATCAAAAGAAGGTACACTTCGAATATTACTCGATCTTTCTGAGTTGTTGTCTGATAATTTTACTCTATCGAACAAGACAATAGATTTTGAAAAAGTAATTGAGAAAAATTTAGAAGGAGCAATAGAGTTAGAGAAAACCTATATTTGGGGTGCTATTTATGCTATCGATCAGAATATAAGTATTGAGCAAAAAAGAAAGCAACCGGTTGCAGTATTATTAGAATATAAAGCAAAATTATATGAAAAACTTGCTATTGAAGCTGAAACAAATGGTAGTTTAGCTTGTGTAAACTTTGCAGAAAAAGCATTACGCATATATCAACAGCTAAAAATATCAGGAGAAATTGAACGGCTCGAAAAGTACTATGGAGAATTAAGAGGAAAATTTAAGCTCTCTGAAATAACTCAGGAAATTCCAAAAGAGTATGTTGATGCGATGGAAGGTTTTATAACGAAGACAATAGCAGAAAATGACGAAGTAGGAATCATTAAACATTTTATTATTACTCCTTGGTACGATTCAATTCAAAACATCGAAGACCGTTCGAAAGAATTAAGTAAGAAAACAGTGCTGTTATCCATGCTACCAACTTCGGTTATGGATAAATTTGGAAATACTGTAGATGTATTCCGAACAGAAAAAGAAAAAGAATTGTTTAGCTTTTGGAACACGTATGGTTTTAATTTCCAGCTAGGAACTCAAAATATGCAAAGGTTTTTTATAGAATCGTGCAGAGCCGGAAAATTAAATTACAAATCTGTTCTAGAATACCTTGAAAATACTTGGTATAATGATGTGATTGTTCGCAACTATCATGGAAAACAAGTGGAGGTGAAGCCAATTGATACGCTAAAGCCAGGATTAAAAAGGATATTTGAAGAGCTTGATAAGCTTGAAGCGGATAGTGCTTATCAATATGATTTTGTGACAATAACCGATAGTCTTACTTTAAAAGTTGAGGGTCTCTTGCGTTATTTCTGTGAAAAAATAGGTATTGCAACATTCAAAACGAGAAAAAAGGGAACAGAATTAGTTATGGAAAAATTACTAGATGATTTATTGGCTAATATAGCACATGAACCACTTATAAATATTAATCAAAAAACTAATTTTGATGAAGAAGACCGAATTTTCATTAAATATGTAATGGCTGAAAAGTCTGGTATGAATCTTAGAAATGAAGTAGCGCATGGTTTAATGGATATTTATGAATATACGTTTATGAATGTTGTTGTTCTTTTCTGTATTGTAATGAAATTAAGTAAATATAAATTTGTGGAAGGAGGAAATGAAGATGTTAGTAGTAAATGAACCTTTAGTTGAATATAAAAGAACAGGATGGAAAATTCAGTTAAATATGAATTTGTTTGAAGATAATATTGAAGATATAAAAAATGGAACTATTGTCTTTTGTCAACCAACCAGTTTGCGATTCAGGATTTTAGCGGACAAACCTAAAATTAAATTATCCTCACTCAGAGGTAAAATAAGTAGGTTAAGTGAGAAAGAAGTAGATGACCAAATTTCTAACTTACGAACTGAATGGGACAGAAATATTTAATAGACACTTGTGCTGTAGTAAAATATCTTGATGCGTCATTGCCTAATGAAGCTTTAACTTTCATGGATGTAATTGTTGACAGTGATTGTAGAGTGTCATTTATAACAAAGATTGAACTATTAGTCTGGAATTCCCCAAATCCGGCTGATATAGATATCCGGAAGGAGTTCATTTCCGGTTCAAGAGTATATTACATCGATGATATAATTATTAATCACGCAATTAGAATCAGAAAAGCAACCAATATAAAACTTCCTGATGCTATCATTGCAGCTACTGCAATAACAAATAATTGTACTTTAGTATCAGATAATGATACTGATTTTAATAAAGTTATTCCATTAGGCCTTATTTACCTTAATCCAAGAACAGCATTTAATTGATATAAATCTGGCTATTCCATGAAACCCATCACCGAAGATAAAATAGAAACCTTTGCTATTGAAGTGCTTCAATCTATTGGTTGGGAGTACGTTCATGGGTTGGCTATTGCGCCCGGAGCAGAACAAGCCGAAAGAGAGAATTTTGAACAAATAATTCTCATCGATAGGTTACGCAAAGCAGTGGCTGTTTTAAATCCTGATATTCCACAAGATGCACAAGAGCAAGCCATACAAAAAGTAGTGCGCATTTATTCGCCCGAGTTATTGCACAACAACGAAAGCTTTCATCAGCTTTTGGTAGAGAAAGTAAAAATACCTTATCAGCAAAATGGTTTCGAACGCAGTTACGAAGTAGCATTGGTCGATTTTGAAAATACGATGAACAATGCATTTCTGTGCGTAAATCAATACATTATCGTTGAGAAAAACCAAAACAAACGCCCTGATATCATTTTGTTTGTAAATGGTATTCCATTGGTAGTGATGGAACTAAAAAATGCAACAGACGAAAACGCCACCATGCGTAAAGCGTTTGACCAATTGCAAACCTATAAAGCCACTATTCCAAGTTTATTTACTTACAATGCCATTTGCGTAATATCCGATGGTCACGAATGCAAAGCAGGCAGTTTGTCGGCTGGTTTTTCTCGTTATATGGCATGGAAATCTGCAGACGGCAAAAAGGAGGCATCACGTTTTAGTCCTCAATTGGATATATTGCTCAAAGGAATGATGAACCCTGCTACCCTGCTAGATTTGGTTCGTAATTTTATTGTTTTTGAAAAAAATAAAAAAGAAGATGCCAAAACAGGCATTACACAAATAGAAACCGTTAAGAAATTAGCAGCTTACCATCAGTATTATGCAGTAAACAAAGCGGTAGAATCTTCTATTATTGCTTCGGGTGCAAAAGGAGATAAACGAGGTGGCGTAGTTTGGCATACGCAGGGTTCGGGCAAAAGTCTGAGCATGGTTTTTTATTCGGGCAAGTTGATTACTGCAACTGAAATGCAAAACCCAACCATTTTAGTAATTACCGACCGCAATGATTTGGACGATCAGCTTTTCGATACTTTTGCCAACTCCAAACAATTGCTCCGACAAGAACCTGTTCAGGCAAAAGACCGTGAACAGTTGAAAGAATTATTAAAAGTAGCAAGTGGTGGAATTGTATTTGCCACCATTCAAAAGTTTCTGCCTGAAGACCAAAAATCAGTTTACGAACAACTTTCAGGACGTAGAAACATTGTTGTAATTGCCGATGAAGCCCACCGTACACAATATGGTTTTGAA
>JBBRHJ010000320.1:0-4097 GCA_038222885.1 Bacteroidales bacterium
GAGCAAAAAGTAATTACTCCACAAAAAACGGTGGTTATGCAAACCTCCAAAACAATAAAATTGCTTGCAAATGTGCAAAATTTGGAGAATATTCAGAACATGGAAGTGAAACAACCCCAACTTTGGAGTCCTGACAGTCCAAATTTATATGCAGTTTACACACAAATTTACGATGCTAAAACCAATGAGTTGTTGGACGAAGTGCATCAACCTTTGGGTTTCCGATGGTTTAACTTTACGGTTGATAAAGGTTTTGAAATCAACGGAAAAGCGTTGAAATTAATTGGTACAAACCGCCACCAATGTTTCGATGGTTTAGGAAATGCTTTGCCTGATGAAATTCATGTTCGTGACATTAAATTATTGAAAGCCATGGGTGGCAATTTCTTGCGCATATCGCATTATCCACAAGATCCTACGGTATTGGAAATGTGTGATAAACTTGGAATCGTTTGTTCCGTAGAAATTCCAATTGTGAACGAAATAACAGAAAATGAAGAGTTTAGTGCTAATTGCTTGCACATGGCTCGTGAAATGGTTTTTCAAGATTTCAATCGTCCATCGGTGATGATTTGGTCGTATATGAACGAAGTGTTGCTTCGTCTGCCTTTTAAGGAAGACTCAGTTAGAAATGCACAGTATTTAAAATCGGTTAATAAATTGGCTCAGTCCATTGAGAAACAAATCAGACAAGACGATCCATCTCGCTATACCATTATTCCGTTTCATGGCAATCATAAACTTTATGAAACAGCCGGATTAACTCAAATTCCCATGTTAATAGGCTGGAACTTGTATCAAGGATGGTACGGCGGTGCATTTAGTGGTTTTGCTACATTCTTGGATGATGTTCATAAAAAATTACCAAAAACACCTATGTTAATTACTGAATATGGTGCTGATGTTGATCCTCGTCTACATTCATTTGATCCACAGCGATTTGATTATACGCAGGAATATGCGAACCTGTATCACGAGGTTTATTTTAAAGCAATTCAAGAACGAACTTTTGTAGTAGGTGCCTCTATTTGGAATTTAAACGACTTCCATTCCGAAACACGCGAAAATGCTGTGCCACATATCAATAACAAAGGAATTACTACCTTAACACGCGAGTTGAAAGATACATATTTGCAATATCAAGCAGCCCTATCTACACAACCCATTGTGAATATTAGTGGACAAATATGGAAAATAAGAGCTGGAAATGCCAATGAAAAAGGGGTGTGCATGCAACCAATCAAAGTGTATTCAAATTTACAAAAAGTGGAAGTAATTGTAAATGGAAAATCATTAGGCGAAGAAAAAGTTATAGATAATATTGCCAATTTTGAGATTCCGTTTGTGAATGGAGAAAACACGATTGAAGCAGTGGGTTTATCAGCCAATGGCTTAAAAACGAAGGACTTTCAGAAAATTGATTTTCGTTTAATTCCTAAGAATTTGAAAGACACAGATTTAAAATTCAACGAAATAAACGTGATGCTTGGTTCAAAACGATATTTCGAGGACAAAATAATGTCAACGATTTGGATACCCGAAAAAGAATATGCTGTTGGTAGTTGGGGCTATATCGGAGGAGAGGATTATGGCATGAAAACTCGCCATGGGGTGCAACCTGCTTCGGAACTGAACGTAAAAGGAACGACTATTGATCCTGTATTTCAGACGATGCGTGTTGGATTAGAGGCTTTCAAGTTGGATGTGCCAGATGGTGAATACAGCGTTGAGTTGTATTTTGCTGAACTGCAATCGAAAGAAGCTGGAAAAACGCTTATTTACAATTTAGGCAATGATGCTTTGAAGGAAAATTTTGATGAACGAATATTTAATGTTTCTATCAATAACAACCTGCAAATTAGCAACTTGAACTTAGCCAAAGAATTTGGTGAGCAACAAGCTGTAATTAAAAAATTCACCGTAAGTGCGGAAAATGGAACAGGAATCAATATTCAGTTTGATGCAGTTAAAGGAGAACCAATATTAAATGCGATAAGGGTGTATAGGAAATACTAGGGAATTTACAATTTGGACATTTACAATTTAGGAGTTTAATCAGCAATTAATTCTGAATACAGTACGATAAATTACCTTGTAAACCCTGCCAAAAGAAATATGAGTATATAAGTAAGCAGACATGTAGTAGAAGTAGTCTGAAGATTATTAGCTGTAAGATATAATTATTTATCTTACAGCTATATTTTTTGACCTCAGAACTCACAACATCGCATTTCTTGAGCGCTAAGTTCTGACTTTTATGGGTAAGCCATAATACGGATTTTACCGATTAGAATACAAATGATAAAACCCATGAAAAATTTAAATTTTTCATGGGTTTCTAATCTTACACTGAATTTCTACTAAATTATTTCCACAATTTACTCATATCTTCCAGGGTTTTACCTTTAGTTTCAGGAACCATTTTCCAAACGAACAAAGCTGAAAGCACTGACATCACACCGTAAAGCACATAAGTAAAAGTGATACTAAATGCTTCTAAAGTTGGGAAGGTGGACGAAACCACAAAATTGGCAATCCACTGAGCTGCAACCGCTATTGCAATAGCTTTTCCGCGTATTGTATTGGGGAAAATTTCTGAAATCAACACCCAGCAAATCGGACCCCACGACATCATAAACGAAGCCGAATAGATTACAATAAATATCAAAGTGCTGATACCAATAACATTGAAATAAGCCAAACCTCCAATAGCAAACATTCCAATAGCCATACCAGCAGATCCAATGATTAACAGCGGTTTACGACCAAATTTATCAACATTGAAGATAGCGATTAATGTGAAAAGAATATTCACAAAACCCATGATTACTGTTTGCCACATGGCTGCATCGTTACCAAAGCCCAGCCCTTTGAAAATGGTAGGTGCATAATAAAGTACTACATTAATTCCAACAACCTGTTGGAAAACAGAGAGTAAAATACCTATCAAAAGTACTTTCCAACCATAACTCAATACTTTCTCCACTTTTTCGTGTACTGTTCCTTTTATTTCAAGAAGTATTTCTTTGGCTTTTATACTACCATTGATTTTACTCAAAATACTTAACGCTTTTTCATCTTGATGTGTAAGTGCTAAATAACGAGGAGTTTCAGGCACAAAAAACAATAAGAATCCAAAAATCGCTGCAACTACTGATTCTGACAAGAACATATATCTCCAACCGGTTGCATTAATCCATTCCACAGGTTCTCCTTTGATAATGAAGAAGTTTACAAAATAAACCACCAACATACCAAATATGATGGCAAACTGATTCCACGAAACTAGTTTCCCGCGGATATTTGCAGGTGCCATCTCGGCAATGTACATAGGACAAATAGCCGAAGCCAAACCAACTCCAATACCACCAATTACTCGATAAATATTAAATGACACTAAAAGTGTGGATATAGCGGTATTCGCATCGAAGAAAAGCATTTCGGGCAAGCCAGAGCCAACAGCCGAAACAAAGAAAAATACCGAGGCAAAAATCAATGATTTCCTACGACCGAACTTCGTTGCAAAAATACCTGAAATCATACTACCAATAATACAACCGATTAAGGCACTAGAAACTGTGGCTCCATGATAGAAAGTTGCCATATCTCCGTAATTGGCAGCATTCAATTGAAAGAAAGCCTTTAAAGGGTCGACAGCACCTGAAATAACTGCCGTATCGTATCCAAAGAGTAAACCTCCGAGTGTAGCGACCAGCGTTACACCAACAATAAAAAATTTATTGATTTCTTGCGTTTTCATTTTTTTAGATTTATAGAATCAAGAACCAAGAGCCAAGATTGAAGACATTCTTTGTCTTGGTTCTTGATTCTTGGCTCTTTTATCTAATTAAATATACATATTTACAATGGCTTCGTAAAGCTCTTGTTTTCCGCTGATTTGTTTTGGTTCGCCATTAGCTTTTGCATAAGCATATACATCTTCAAACGACAGTTTTCCTTCTTCAAATTCTTTACCTTTTCCACTATCATAAGAAGCATAACGGTCTGAAAGCATTTTTGTGTAAGGAGATTCTTCCAAAATGGCAGCAGCAGCTTCCAGGGAGCGAGCCATTACGTCCATTGCTGCAATGTGAGCA
>JBBRHJ010000321.1:0-4051 GCA_038222885.1 Bacteroidales bacterium
ACTCAGCTGGCGTGAGCTGCAACCCATTGAAAAAGCATTAGCGACAATGGGTTTATCGGTACCGGTTGTCGTGGTAGCCGTTAATAAAGAATATTCAGACGATTTGGTGGGATTTGATTTATCGAGACCAAACCTGATGCCTCTCACCGGTTTATATTTTAGCATGAATCGGAATCAGTACTTGCTGTATAATAATAAGCAGTTAGTAGGAAATGAAAACACCAGCGAACGGGAAGGCTATCCTTTCCCATTGAAAATAACGCTCCAGAAATTCATGCCGGGAACTACCGAAAGTGCCATTCCTGATCAAGAAGAAATGGAACTGCTTTTTGAACAGGTATGCCGATTCAGTCAGCTATACTGGAAATCAGTTTCCCGTCAGTGGATACCTGTAACACTTCGTTATCCGGAGTTACTGGCACAAATAGCTCCTCATTTTAAGTATCACGATATTCATGAATTCCGACAGGGGAGTTTGTGGTTTTTGTAGGGAGAAGTAAGAATAAAGAACAACGAGTTTTGAGTTAAGAGTTTCGAGTTAAGAGTTAAGAGCAAAGATTTTAGAGCAAGATGTCAAGCAAACATTTAGTCGTCCGCAGGACACTAAATCGTTAGCAGTGTAAAATTAAGAGCAAAAAATCAAGAGCAACTTGCGGACAATACGGACATTTTTTTATCAGAAAGTAAGGGTTTCACGGACAGTGATGCCCTTGTTTTTTTTGGAATGGTACTTTAACGGACACTGCGGACATTTTTCCTCGTTGGCAATGTATTTGCAATTTAAGGTGGCGTAGGGCACTACAGGTTTAATGAAGATTTAGTTTTTGGGTGATCAACAAGAATTGAAGAAGCATTAAAGAACGGTTTGAACCAAAGTGAAAGATTAATAACGAAGGTGAAAATCAGATTGCATACACATTTATTAACGCCAAATACATATTAAAATGGCAACACTTTTTCAAGGAATCCTTGGTGGATTCTCAGGTACAGTTGGAACCGTTATCGGTTCAGGTAATCGTAAAGGCAAGGATATTATCCGTGCCAAATCTAAAAAGCCACGTACGAATAGTACGGAAGGTCAGATTAATCAACAGTCTAAGTTCGGGTTGGTAACAGCTTTTCTTCGGAAACTAAACTTCCTGCTTAAAATTGGGTTTAAAGGCATTGCCGGAGATGAGATGTCATCTTACAATTATGCTTGTAAAGTCGCATTAAATGAAGCAATAACCGGAGCATCTCCCGATTTTGAACTTGATTACAGTAAAGTGAAGTTAAGCTCCGGTCAACTCAGTATGCCTACAGGTATGGCGGCGGTACTCGGAAATGAGAAAGTGACTTTTCACTGGGATGACAATGCTGCAAACAGTAAAGGAGCTACAACCGACAAAGCTGTTATGGTGGTGTATAATGCTACCAATACTGAGTTGACTTATTCGTTGGGCGAATTTACAAGAGTATCCAAAACGGGTGATTTGAGTTTGCCTTACACCGAAGTTGGTGATCGTTTGTTATTCTACCTTTTCTTTCAATCGGCAACAGTTCCAACAGACGTAACGACCAGTAAGTTGGTGGGAGAAGCAGTTATTTTGGAATAACAGTTCTGTATCTTTAAGTGAAAGTCTTCGGAGAAAACCCCGGAGGCTTTTATTTTGCCTGCGCTGATTTAATTTTCATTAATTTACAGCCTGTCAACTGTCAATCTTGATAAAACTGATTTCACAAAATGGCGCAATTAGTGGGGGAGTGTTGTAGTTTGATTTTCATCAATTTTGGATTAACCCATTTGGAAGGCTCTCAACAAATTGATTTAATGGAAATTGAGGAGGACAGGCACGGTAAAGCGGCAACCATAATAGCCAGTCAATTGCCCGTGAGTAAATGGTATGAAATTATCGGTGAAGCGTCCATTGCGGATGCAATTTCATACCGGTTAGTACATACTTCATACAGAATTGAAATAAAACAGGAGAAAGTTTTAAAAAAAACGGTAATTTTGTCACGCTATCGCGTTCTTTGAATCTTAACTCGCAGGGGGGCAATATGCCCGGAATGAGGGGTCAGTATCACCGGAATATCCAGTTTTAAAAAGGTATTTGTTGTTACCAACAACGATTTAGTGAAATTTGGTGTTGCAGGAGAGGTAACTGCCGTTTTGGACGCAGCCGGAATTCCGTTTATAATTTTTACGGATGTAAAACAAAATCCAACAGTTGCACAAATAAAAGCTGGTGGTGCAGAATTTGCAGCATCCGGAGCCGATGTGATTATAGCCATTGGTGGTGGTTCCTCCATTGATACTGCCAAAGCCATTGGAATTATTGCAGCCAATCCTGAGTTTGCCGATGTGGTTTCACTGGAAGGTGTTGCCAATACTAAAAACAAGTCTGTTCCTGTTATAGCATTGCCAACCACCGCTGGAACTGCCGCTGAAGTAACGATCAACTATGTAATTACAGACGAAGAAAATGTAAAAAAAATCGTTTGCGTGGATCTGAATTCAATACCTATTCTTTCTATTGTAGATGCAGAATTGATGCTTAGTATGCCCAGAGGTTTAACTGCTGCAACGGGTATGGATGCGCTGACTCATGCCATCGAGGGCTACATTACCAAGGGCGCTTGGGAAATGTCGGACATGTTCGAGTTCAAAGCCATTGAATTGATTGCAAAACATTTACCTGTAGCGGTTGAAAATCCTTCAAATGTAGAAGCACGTGAAGGAATGGCAATGGCGCAATACATAGCCGGCATGGGATTCTCGAATGTGGGTCTCGGGTTGGTACATGGCATGGCACATCCACTTGGTGCTTATTACAATATTCCACATGGAGTTGCCAATGCACTTTTATTACCCATTATTATGAAATACAATGCCACTTCCTGTATTGATAAATACGGAGAAATTGCAAAGGCAATGGGCGTTAATACCGTTGGACTTTCAAAAATAGAGGCAGCTCATGCGGCAGTAGATGCGGTAAAGGCGTTGGCAGTAAAAGTTGGTATTCCAGAAAGATTACGAAATTTGAACGTAAAAGAAGAAGACTTGGAAAAATTAGCTAATTCGGCGTTTAATGATATTTGCACACCTGGAAATCCACGCGATGTAATATTGCAAGACGTTTTTGGATTATATAAAAAAGCATTTTAATTTTGCTCGTAAATAAGTCGAAAAATATTGTTAGCGAAAAAAATACTTTTGTAGGAATAGATTAATTGTAGAGGCGTTGCTTTAAAAGGTATTGAAGGTGGACAGGTAAATCTGACGCCAGCAGTTGTAAAAACAATTGGAAAAGCCTTTGTTGTCTGGTAATCCATTTAAACAGGGAATAAGTTTAGTTTAACAAAATGTTTAAAATTAAAATGTATCACCCATCACGCAGCAAAAGAATTGTTGAGTGGTGGGTGTTTTTTTAATTTCAGATGTATTTTGGTAGTGAAAGAAGTATTTTTGCTCTGAATATGAATGAATAGGCAAATTCAAATTATCATATTAAGCTCTGCTCTTCTACGTCAAGGGTTGCCCATCAATTAAAGTAAAAATGACTGTTGGTAGTATTATTGCGAAAATTTTGGGATTGCTTGCTTTTATGCAATACAAACATTATCTTTGCGCAGCATAATAATTACATCGATAGGATAAATACATGGAATTCGTAGATAGATTAGAAGAAAGTGAGCGGCTTAATAAAGCACTTGCACGTGATACGCCCTCGTTTGTAGTGGTCTATGGTCGTAGGCGTTTGGGTAAATCTACACTGATAAAACGTGTTATTTCCGAAAACGACATTTATTATATTGCCGACCAAACCGAAGCAAAACATCAGCGCGAGGTGCTTGCTTCGATGATTAGCAGTGTCATCGATGGTTTCGACAAGGTGATTTATCCCGACTGGGATTCGCTTTTGGATATGCTAAATAATCGAATAGAAAATAAGTTTACGCTTTGTATCGATGAGTTTCCTTATCTTGTTTCGGCTTGCCCTGAACTACCTTCTATCCTTCAAAAAAAGATTGATTCAAAGCAATTGAAATACAACCTCATCGTGTGTGG
>JBBRHJ010000322.1:0-4042 GCA_038222885.1 Bacteroidales bacterium
TACTTCGCAATTTTTTGCAATCTCAATATCAGCTTTAACATCATCGGTTAATTTTACCCAATCAACATCCAGCACTCTATTCATCCATAATGGGTTAATATTTTGTTCCATAGCTAATGTAACAAATTGTTCCCAATATTCCAATGCTTCTGTAAGTTCTTGTATAGCCTTTTCTTTGACATTTTTGTCTTTAGTTTCCCTACAAAGTGCTACGTAAGCCGAACCTGCAATTTTATGAGAATAATATTTACCAAGGTGAGCAATGGTATTAATGTCATGCAAAGTCACAGCCAGTTCTTTATCATTACCAGCTTGTAAATCCTTTAACAGGTTTAGTGCTTTTTCTGCATGCATGTTCAATATCTCAGAAACTTGAATTGGTGTTTTTAAGGTGGTTGTAGAATTTGATAAACTCATTTTCACATAATCAGGGATGGATTGAAATCCTGAAAGAGGATGAACCGGTATTTTTATAAAATCTTCAACACCATGAAATCCCGACTTTGTAATTGAATTTTTAGGCCGGCTTTTGCAAGCTTCAATATACCATTTAAAATCAAGATCACCCCAGTAAAATCCTGTGGTGGTTGGATATATCATTAATGCTTCTTGCCATGCGGTAAAAAGTTTTGCCCCATCTGTTTCAGGGAATTTGTTTTGCAATAATGCAATAAAGCGATCATTTCCAATTTTCGGGTCGTATCCTAACCTTCCCCACATCATAAAATGATACCAATGCTTTACAACCTCTATCTTCCGAGGGGTGTCAGCATTCTTTGACGTAAATTCACGACCCCAAATCCATTGATCAGAACCGTAATGATATCCTCCTGAAACCTCTTTGGGAATATTTAACATAAACTCACGAACAAAGTCTGGTGCTCCCCATCTAAAATAGTAAATATCATCATTTCGTAACTCCCATAAAGTTTCCATACCTGCAATCTCCTTCACAAATTGCGTATGAAACGGCTGTTTGGTTGTGCTGTAAACGTGTGCCTTAGCGTATTTGTAACTGAACTGAAAGTCGATTTGTTTATTATCGATTACATCCTTAAATTTTTCAGCAATTTCATTTGCACCCGTCATGTGTTGGCGATGAATAAAGGTAAATTTCCTATCGGGCATTTCTTTGGTAATTTCAAGCAAGCCTTTAGCATAGGTTTCATAAGCCCAGTTTTCTTTTTCTTCAGAACTTGCACCTTTCATGTTTTCGCCAGCAGTTAATCCTATTCCTGCTAAATCAGGATAAACCCTATACATTTCCTTTATGGTTTGTGTAAAGTAATCCAAATTGTTTTTGTTGTTAATGTCTTCCGATAAACCATGTTTTCCGTTAGTGCCATTAACAAAAATATTCCAAGTGAGAATGTAAAAATCAACATTTCTACTTTTGCCATAAGCCATCACTTCTTTCCAAAACTTCATTTTTTCTTCGATGCTAATTTTTTTGATAATTTCAGTATTACCTAGCAGTTCAGGATCATTAAAGTTTTTTTCAAATTTATCGTATAAGTCTTTCGTGTTCCCCACAGCTCTTTCTACATTGTCCAAAGCAATGTCCTCATATCCTGGTACTTTAACCATGGAAGGGAATGGATGTAAATTCCAAAGTGAAACAAAATTATACCGATAACGAGCCAAATTATCAATGTATTCTTTCCAAAAATCCATGTTCCACATCTCGAGCATATTATTTTGAGTTGCATCGCAAATATCACTATAGCTGGGAGTTCGAATATCCAAGGGTATATTAAATTTCATACCCCTCATTTTCATATATGGGTTTTGAATTAGGTCTTTTAAACCTTGTAAGCCGTAAAGTTTAATTTGCTCAGCCAATTCTAATCCACCGTACATTATTCCTTCTTTATCAGCACCATTGACAAATATTTTGCCATTATCGGGTTTTAAAGAAAACCCTTCATGCTTTAATTTACTGTCATTGCTAATAGAAAGAATAATAGTTGCTTTTTCTTTTTTACTTATATTAAACTGAATGTTTTTTTCGTTACAAGCTTGTTTAATTTCATCAATAGCAAACATTACCTGACTGTCCTTTAAATCGCTGTACAGAAATACCTTAGCCGTTTTTTGCGAATATCCATTGAAAGGTATTGCTATTAACATGCTAAATAATAAGCAATAAATACTTTTTCTAAATGTGCCTTTGTTCATTTGTTCGTATTTTAAATTTTGGGTTATTTGTTAAATAAAGTGTTTCAGCTATATATCTTCCCTGAGCCAAAATTAGTAATGCTCTAACATTATCAGAGCAGACTAATTATTTAAATATGATTTCATACTCGACATATTTAGCTGGTTTTCTTTTAAATCCTTCAAAAAAAATGCTCTTTGTTCAATAATACAAAAATTAAGTTCCAAGTAAGTGGCAGTAAATAATGTCGTATTTTCGAATTGCCACAATCCCGAGGCTATCGGGAGCTATCGAGGATTAGTTACAAGTTAAAAGACTGATTAACTTTAAGTTAGATATAGATAATATATCAATAATTATTATTGATTACTTAAATATCTTCAATAGCATAATAAAAAAGACTGTTATATTTGAATTTTCTCTTGTTTGTAAAAACCGAATTTTTATTGTTTATTGATAAATCAAAACTCTTGATTTTAAGTTCGTTTTGAGAATATAAGTTCCTTTATTAAATGAAGAAATATCAATTTTATCACCCTCTCCCTCAACAACTTTTGAGCCTAAAACAGAAAAGACTGCCCATTTTATTGGTTGCGACATATAGTACAAACCATTGGCACTTGGGTTTGGATGAATTTTACTGACATCAACTCGCACTTGGTTAGTGGCCGAATTAATATTGCGTTTAAACTGCATCCAATCGGAGTTAAATCCATTTACAACAACATTAACACGCAAGACATGTTGCCCTTTTGATAATAGAACACTCCCAACATTAATTGTATCATAGGTATCCCAGTTTGCAGTTTTAGGCAGTAAAAAACTAGGAACCAGAACAATTCCTTCCTCCTTCAACTCAACTCCAATGGCAGCTCCCCCACCCACCTTTCCAGAAGAATAATAAAGATCTATATCATACTTTCCCGCATCGGCAACATCAATGGTATATTCCATCCATTCACCCAGATTAGTGGATCCAATTACATATTTAGAGCCTCCCGTAGCAACATCTACACCATCTGATCTGTATACTCCGTTTTGATTGATATTATCTGTATCATGATAAGCAAGTCCTTCGCCGCCCGTATCATAATCTTCAAGTTCGATTTTCCCAGGAATGGCTATTGGTGAACCGCTAAAAGGTAATTGCACATTGAGTGGAAGCACTGTAAATGAAGTGTGAGCTTCGGTTTTTTCACCTATAGCGTTGTTAGCTACAAGCTTAAGATTATAGCTACCTACTTTCATTTTTTTTAGACCAACATCCACCAATGTATCCAATCCCCATACATAAGGTGCTCCAGTAATGGTTCTTACCAGCGTGTCGTTCCTAAATAAATCTACACTAGTAATTGCACTGCCCGCACTAGCTTCTACTAACAGGTTGATTCCAGCACTGAACTGAGCACCTACTGTTGGTTTCACAAAACTAATGGCATTATCAATGACTGGATCTTGCTCAAAAGTCATCTCGTAAGTTAATAATGTAATGGGTTGAGCATCTCCTGAGCCAACTTTCATAGCATAAATAAAAATGTTATTACCTTCCTTCACAACATTACAATGACGATAAC
This sequence comes from Bacteroidales bacterium, assembly GCA_038222885.1. Classification (GTDB taxonomy): domain Bacteria; phylum Bacteroidota; class Bacteroidia; order Bacteroidales; family Paludibacteraceae; genus Paludibacter. Next base: position 3,733 of record JBBRHJ010000322.1, read on the forward strand.
GATCACCAGTATTGACCTTTAATAAGGTAGTCCAATTATTCTCACCACCGTTAGTGATTTTAAAAACAGGGCGTTCATCTTCTAACACTACCAACAAAACAGTATTACCAATACTAAACATTTGACCAGCAGTCGGTGGACATTCTGTAGACCAGGTAAAATCTTTCATCCCAGCTTTTTTATAATAATGGACGGGAGTCCCGCTTACAGTTGTCATATAATGAATATCGCCTTGAACTGTTACAGTAAATAAAGGTGAAATGGAAATATCGTTTCCAATACCAATTTCACAAGGTTCTGCTACCTTAAC
>JBBRHJ010000323.1:0-4012 GCA_038222885.1 Bacteroidales bacterium
CGGGAAAATCAGTAACAACCTTGGCGACTTTTCTATGTTTAATCCAGTAAGCGACAAAGAATATGTGATTGTGGTTGATACATTTAAGTCCTTTCCATTTCGCATTGGAATGTGGTGGATTGAGCGTGCAACCTATCAAAATGCAGTGAATTTTATGATTGATAGCCGACATTATGTTGGTAATTATACTGAAAAATGTAGAGGGAGTTACAGCTGGCGCGACGATTCTCATTTCGGTTGGGAATTGAATACACTTGTGCCACAATACCTCTCGAACCCAACGGCTTACGAACGTATGCCGCATCAAGTCAACTACCAGGCACCAAACGATACCACTCTTTGGGGCGCGCTAAAATCATATAACGAAAGTGCACCTGATATTGTGAAGCTCATGCATTGGGGTGCCGATGTGATTGTTTCACAGAAACTCACACACGAACATTTCAAAGGTCAATTAGCTTATTTTCTGTATGCATGGCCTTATATTAAACAGTGGTTTCCACAGCAAAACTACGATGTGGTTAAGAAATTTGCCTTGGATACGTGGCAATTGAATACCGTTGACAAAGAGTATCCTTACAACGAAAGTGATGGGCACAACATGCTGGCATTGAAAACAAAAATTGGTAGTACAAAAGGTGCATTACCCCCCGGAGCGTCTGTTATTCCTAATCTGATGATGTACGAAGTGGCTAAACGAGATAAAATGAAGGATGCCGATGCCTTTTTCAATGCTGCATATAATCAGGTGAAGTGGATGGTTGAAAAATTAGATTGGAACGACCCCATGACCACCAAAGGACAACGTATGAGCGAATTCATAACCATGACCAGTCTCACTTATATGCTGAATCAATATCCCAACAAAGCACCAGTGGGTTTGAAACAAAAAATTGCAGATTGGGCTGATGTGGTGATTCGCCGTTCGGATAATATGTGGGATTTTCGAAAGCTCGACGACAAAGATGCTTGGTGTCCTACCGGTACTTCGCCACAGCACTGGAACGAAGTGGGAAATGTAGTTGGGTTTCCAGCAGCTATTATTTCTATGATTCAGTTTATCGATGACAAAGATAAAGCAAACCGCCTCAATGAAATTGCATACGCACATCTCGATAACTCTTTTGGTCGAAATCCTTGTGGTCGTCATTGTTCGTTTGATGCAGTTGCCGAAATTGAAGGTGTAGATTTAGGATGGTATCGTCAGTATCCTGGAGGCATTGGTCAATTAGAGAATGCACGTTTTGTGTTGGAAGGCTCGCCAAAAAATGATCATTATCCCTACCACCCAGAGCGTGGTGATATCGGTTGGACAGAAGGTTGGGTGTCATTTAACGTAGCCTACAATTTGAGTTTAGCTTATATGTCATGGAACGATACAGAATTGTCTGTTTCTGACGATAAAAAATCAAAAACCATTCGACTGAAAGTGCCGCTGAACTTTAATTATAATAAAGAAGAAACTGTGACGGTAGATTTGACTAATAGAAAAGGAAAAGTCATAAAACTAATCCTGACAGAAGAGTCGACAAATTCTGAATACTTTTCAGCAAAAATTAAAGCAACAGCTAAAAACACATCTGTTTCTTATGGATTTGGATATTTAAGAAAAATCAAATATTTTAAATAATAATAAATTTGATATTTGTATTTTCCCTATGTGACTGACTTTTTTATTCTGAATATGAATAAAAAGAGTTTGCAAATAAAAAGCTAACTCTTTTTATTTGCATTTTTGTAAACGATTACAACGATTTTTGATGTTTTGTAAACGATTACATTGAAATCTTATTGGTTTTTAATTTATTAATATTTGATTATAGTTTATATTTGTATTTAGTACATGACAAAAATTATATAGCGATATAATTATTTGATAATCAGAAAAATAACTGCCATTTTATCTGGAAAAGACCTTGAAATTTTGTATCTTTATAGCTAACTATCAATTAGTTATAATGAAAATAAAGGATTCCAAGGTCTCACACAAAAGTAGTGATTTAACCTAAGTTTTGGTTGAACACTTCGGTAAAAGTTTAAGCTTAGCCCGTATTAAGTTCATTAGTTTGCTTATTTGCGCTCTTTGCAATGGTTCAAGTGGTTTGTTTTGAAAAGCTCGCCAGCGGCTTTGAAAACAACTGTGGCAGCGGCTCTTCGCTGCGACGAATACAACGCTTTATGGCAGACTACCCACTTGATAAAGAACTGATTGCAAGATTTATATTTGCACTTTTGCCACATAAACCACCGTACTCGATTGCTATTGACAGGACGAACTGGAAGTTTGGGCAAACAAATATATACATCTTGGTATTAGCCATTGTTTATAAAGGAGTTGCATTTCCTATTTTATTTAAATTAATGCCTAAACAAGGCAATTCTCATACAACAGAGAGAATCCAAATCGTTAATCATTATATTCGATTGTTTAGAAAAGAGTCCATTCAATACTTGGTGGCAGACCGTGAATTTGTAGGTGAACAATGGATGCATTATCTAAACTCTTACCGAATTGAATATCACATTCGTATTCGTGGAAATTTCTGGGTTCTGAATCAAAAAAACAGGTAAACTGTTTAAGGCAACATGGCTCTTTAGTGTTTAAAATTGAATGAAACAAGATTTTTACACGCTATTTATTATGTCAATAATCAGTTGTGTTATTTGTCTGCTTCAAAAATAAAAAACAAAGAAGTAAAGCCAGAATATCAGATAGTTATATCTTTTTGTAAACCTGAAATTGCGCAAAAAATATACAAAGAACGCTGGCAGATTGAAACTGCATTTAGAGCAATGAAAACAAGTGGATTCAATTTAGAAGACACTCATTTAACCGATATAGATAGAATTGAGAAACTTGTCGCTATTGTAACTATTGTATTCTGCTGGGCATACATAGTCGGGATATATTTACACGAACATGATAAGCCAATCAGAGTACTCAATAACGGAAGAATGGCAAAAAGTTTTTTCAAATATGGGCTGACTTTTATTGCAACAATACTTTTAAATGCTGGTTTTCAATCAAATATAGATATTTTTAAATTTTTGTCATGTACTAAGAATTTTGTGTTATAAAAATCTATCAATAAAATAATCATGAAACAAGATTTCAATTTTCTTCGCAGGAGTTTACCTTTTATTCTCCTCTACCTTATATTTTCAAGTATAGTTCTTGCGGCTGATGCTCCAAAACCCATTCTTCCGGGAGGTAATGATAAATGGCAGTTAAAGTGGAATGACGAATTTGATTATCCCGATGTTTTATTGGATAATGGATGGTATTCTCAAAATGGTCCAAGCGGACATATCCTGTGCAGTCGCTGGCGGGAGAATGCGGTGGTGAGCAATGGTACATTGAAATTACAAAACCGCAAAGAAGTTAGAGGTGGACAAAACTGGACTTCGGGAAGTATATGGACAAAACAACACTTCCAGTACGGCTATTATGAGTGTCGATACAAATACGCAGCCGCTACAGGCACCAACAATTCCTTTTGGCTGATGAGCCAATCACAACCAACCGTTGGCAAAAAATTTGAAATTGACATCAACGAAGGGCATTATCCATCAAAAATGAATACCAATATCCATAACTGGACGGATATAACTACTAACCCGACTACAGGAGTACAATCACATCCAAGTTACAGTAAATCATTTAGTTTTAATTCTGCTCCAGATGTTACTATCCAGCTTGAAATACCTGTTACTACACGTAAAATCCGTTTAACGTCAAATTATTCATCCCATTTTCATATTCAGGAATTCAGAATTTACAATGTAAATACTTCCGGATATCCATCAGCCATGTCTGCTACTGCCGATACCGATAAAACCGGATTAGTGAATTTTGCGCGCGATGCACAAACAAAAATTACGGCGAGCGGCGTGTATAGCACCGGATACGAAATTCCGAAAGCTGCTGATGGTTTACTCAGTAGTCATTGGGTGTCGCAAACGGCAGATGCCAAATGGCTTGAGTTCGAATTTGCCGCTGATAAAACCATTG
>JBBRHJ010000324.1:0-4011 GCA_038222885.1 Bacteroidales bacterium
GCACAAACTAAATCTACTGGATTAAAGTGAGTAGATTGAGTTAATTTGGCTTTTTCAGTTGGTTTAGTTACATCAACTTGAGAACTTTCAAGAATCTGAGTTGAAAGAGAACCATCAGCATCTACCGTGATAAAAGGACCACCGCCAGGTTCACCCGTATTTTTTACCATTCCACAAATTCTTAGCGGACGATTTAGTTTTTCAAATAAAAAGTCTTTCAGTTTTTTGTCGTCAAATGTATCTAAATCAGGATGCTGTATGTTTAATTCTTGTTGGCAGAATAACTTAATTTCTTGGAGTTTTTGAACTGATATTTCATTCCTGTCCAGCATTTCCAAATATGCAAAACATTGTTTTTGAAGTCTGACTAATAAACCAGCTATCACTTTTTTGTAGATGATGGTTGGATTTTTCAGTGCATCAGGAACTACATTGTCAATGTTTTTGATGAAAATAACATCTGCATCCAAGTCGTTTAAGTTTTCAATTAAAGCGCCATGTCCGCCCGGACGGAAAATAATTTTGTCGTTTTCTCTGAAAGGTTGATTGTCAGAATCGGCAGCAACGGTGTCGGTAGATGGTTTTTGTTCAGAAAAGCTTACTTTAAATTTAGCCTCAAATTCTTTTTCGTAATTTGCTATGTTTTTAGCTAAATGAGCTTCAAATAAACTACGATGTTCGCCCGAAACAGTGAAATGGATATTTACCGATTTGTTTTTATTCATTGCGTACAATGAGCCTTCCACCAAATGTTCCAACATCGGTGTTCTCATTTCATTGGCATAAGCATGGAATTTCAACAGACCTTTTGGTAATGAGCCGTAATTTAGCCCTTCATCCAATAATAAATTGGCTACAATTGGCTTAAATTTATTTTCTTGTTTTAATTCAATGATGCCTTTTCCTTTGTTTTTAATGCAAACAGCATTCAAATCATCATAAAAAGCAAACTTTTCAATTTCGCTAAAAAATCGTAGTTCGGCTTTCTTCTCAGGGATTTTCTGTTCGCTATCCAAAAATTCAAAAAGATCTTTAAACATTCTACTCGCAGCCCCCGAAGCTGGTACGAATTTCAGAATACTGGCATCAGATTTTAAGTAATTATCCCATTCCAGCAAATAGTCATTAATTAAACTGTTAGAAATGAGTGATATTCCATTGCCTGGTTCGGCAGCTCGAATAATTTCTAAGTAAGGAAAACCATCGACAAAAGATTGTAGCTGTTCATTGAATTTATCAACTGAAATTCCTTTTTTGTCGAGAATTTGTTTGTCGGTAGGGTTAAGCATAATAAGTATTTTGAAGGTTCAACATTTGTATAAATGCAAATATACTTAATTTTTAGATTAGAATATACTCGATTACACTTTATCCAAAATTATTATTATTTAATTTAGGTGGTCTTGAGTTTTTTTTTTATTAAATATTTGTTTATTCATTGAAATAACTAGTTCCTATCTGTTTGATATCCATTTGATAAAATATAACATGCCAATTGCTACCACCGATGCAATGAGTAAAATAAGTATTTCCTTTAAGCCAATACCAGCGTTTTTCTTCCACAATATCAAAACCCCAATCGGAATGACAAACAAGATATATAGCCAAGTTTGTTTCTCTGTTTTTTTGTCAAAAAATTTCATATTTTCATTTTTTATATTTAGAATTGTAATAGGCATAGGCAAAGATATTTAATATTTAGCTAATTAGGATTTTCAGACGAAAGGACACTAAACGCCAAACTCTTTCAAATTCCAAATTCCAAACTTTTCAAACCCTTTTTTAAGAATTTCTTTTCCAAGCCAAAAAGAATGAAATTTCTTCTCTGCTTAAAACTCCATCAAACAATTGATAGACTGACCCTTCTGCGTCTTTATTCTTTTCAAATATTACCATTGCTTTATTTCTTTTTTCCTCGCTCACAAAGTCGTTGATGTTCAATTGTCCGCTGTTAGTATAAACGGATAAATGTGAACAAATTGTAGTTGTAGCTAAATTTCGTTCGGTGGCAATTTCTTGTATCGTTTTGCCTTGTTTGTACATTTCCAAAGTCAATCTGTGCGAATCACCTTTTGGCTTTTTCTCTTTCGTCTCTTTTTTTATTACCTTTTTTTCATCCATTTTCGTTGTTAAACCATTTTCAGCAACATATTCCTTAATAATTTTAAGAAATTGACTTCCATATCGCTCCACTTTCACAAGTCCGAAACCATCAATTTGTAATAAATCTTTCTCTGTTAATGGCAGATAATCAGCCATTTCAATCAAGGTTTTATTTTTGGCAACTACATAAACAGGTAAATCTTCAGGTTCGCATAAAGCATTTCGTAAATCTGCCAACTTGAAATACAATTTCGGATTATTAGTAGCCAAAGTTTTGGTATTGACATTTTTAGAATACGCATTTACATTAAAATCGGGTAGGAGGAAAGTGTTTTTCCGGTCGAAATAGTTTTCGGTACTGAATGGATGTTTTAGCCCTTGCAATAAATGATATTTTTGGGCTAAGAAACTGAAAATTGATAGAATTTGCTCATTATAATCACGAGCATTTTCTCGACTTTCGGTTATGGCTGGCGATTCTTTCAAGGTTTCTAGTACTGTTTGCAATTTCTCAACAAAGAATTTTTTAGCTGCCTCCAACCTCTCACTCAGATAATCTTCATTTATAAGTTGTTGTTTCAGAATAGTTTCCAGCTGATGTCGGAACTTGTCAGCCACTTCCTGTATGTCTTGAAGTTGCTTAAGTACCACTTTTGAGAACGGAACAGTTTCTTTACTGTACGATTCCACACTCGTTTCTATAGTTCGCATCCATCTCGAGCAATGACCAATCCCCATTCTGAAATCGAATAGTTCGTTGAGGACAATTACCCGAAATTCATTCAGAGAATTTCTTAATTCTTGTTCGAGAAATGTAACTGGAAGTTTATTTTGTTCGTATTGTACAATTTCTTTATCATTTTCAATGCTGTAAGGCTTAATTTTACTCAATAAAATCATTCCTTCCAACGATCTACAGCGGCTTAACGCTACATAAACTTGTCCAGAAGCAAAGGCATCACCCGCATCAATCACGGCTTTGTCGAAAGTTAAGCCCTGACTTTTGTGAATAGTAATGGCCCAAGCTAACCGCAGAGGAAACTGTGTAAAAGTACCAATCAATCGCTCCTCTATCTGCTTGGTCTTGTCGTTGGTACTATATTTTATGTTTTCCCAAACCATGCGTCCAAGTTCTATTTTATCAGCATCGCCCGGACAATTTATAGTAATTATTTTATCGGTAATTGACTCAATCATACCAATTTTGCCATTAAAAAATCGCCTTGGTGTTTCAGTATCGTTTTTGATAAACATCACTTTTGCACCCACTTTCAAATCTAATTCTTTGTCGGTCGGATAAGCTTTTTCAGGAAATTCTCCTTCTATCTCGGCTTTTAGTGTGTGCGTTTTGGTTTTAATTTGCACAAGTTCTTCTGCATTTATTTTGTCTGCTTTGTAATTGTGTGTAGTAAGTGTAATGTAAGTATCGTCTTTTGGAGCTGTAAAAAACGGGTTGTATCTACTGTGTAATAATTCTAATCCGCTTGTAGTCAGTTTGTTATTTCGTACTTCATTCAGCAACCCAATAAAGTCAGCATTGGTTTGACGGAATATTTTATCTAACTCAAGATAGATAGGTTTCTGCTGTGTAACTACCTGACTATGAAAAAAATAAGGACTTGAGTAATACTGCGAAAGTATTTGCCATTCGTTTTCATTAACTACTGGCGAAAGTTGAAATAGATCGCCAATAAATATCAGTTGAACTCCTCCAAAAGGTTCATTGTGTTTGTAGCGAACATGTCGAAGTATCGTATCAACCGCATCCAACACATCAGCACGCACCATACTAATTTCATCAATTACCAGCAGTTCAAGTTCCTGAATTACTTTGCGGCGGTTGCCTTGCATCTTAATCTTGTCAATCAATTCCTTGCGACCTTGCTGGTTGGGAACAAAAGGCGTAAA
>JBBRHJ010000325.1:0-3990 GCA_038222885.1 Bacteroidales bacterium
GTGGATATTTCAGGCAGAATGATCATCTCAAGACAAATCACGAGTAGATCTGAGGAATTTAATCTCGAAAATCAAGTTTCAGGAATCTATCTTGTGAAGATTAAGACCGGTTTAAGTCAACTCATACACAAATTGATTTTAAAAAAATAGTTTTGGTCAATAGATTAACTCGTCAATTTCTCATTAATAACAGCCCAGATAAATTTAATGTTCCCGATTAAATACCTGCGCCACATTCTTTTTGGTTCTTTTACAAGCCGGTAGAACCATTCCATTCCCATTTTGATCACCCATTGCGGGGCACGTTGAACCGTTCCTGCATAAAAATCAAACACTGCACCGATGCAGCAAACATGACTTGCCTTTAACTGGTTAAAATGCTGATAAGACCATTTCTCCTGTTTTGGTGCGGTCATCCCTATGAAGAGTACATCGGGTTGGAAGCTGTTTACGGCATCGATCATTTCAATATTATCTTCTGCTGAAAACTCCGCTTTGTAGGGTGGAGACCAGGTTTGCACCACTACGTTTGGATACTCTTTTTTTGCCCTTTCTCTTATTATTGTTAGTGTAGTTACGTTACTGCCTAAAAAGAAACATTTACCACCCTTCAGCCGCAACCGTTCCATCTCGTAGAAAAAAAGATCAGCCCCGGCAATTTTCCTGATCTTTTGACCGGCTAACCATTGGGTTGCCCAAACTACGCTGATCCCATCGGGTATCAAAACATCACTTTTCAATAAAGCTTCCTGGAACAGGGTATCGGTCCGGGAAACATTATAAGAGTGTGCATTGATTGTATTAATCAATACCTTGGAATCCTTAATTGCGGTTAAGGGTTGTTGGTAGAAGTTAAATTGTTGTAACGACATTATTCTTTATTAATAACTTGTTGCAGAATTTGCACCATTCTTTTTTCAAATATCTCCTGTGTGAATTCCTGTTCATATTTACGCCGGCCAGCTTCTCCCATCTGCTGGCGTAGACCATGATTTTTTTATTAAAAGTTATACTTTTCCTTCACACGCATAATAAACAATACCCCTTCCCTTGGGAAATAATCTTTCTTTAAATGCATAAAAGTAGCGTAACGGTTACCAGGATTTGTTATCCCAGTTCTTGTGCTATCAGGATTTTTAATCCAATTTCTATTCAATCTATTTGTTTCGGATACAAATCCTTATAATATATACAGTCGGGATAACATATCAACAACTAAGCGCCATTCATTTCTCAGCAAATATATATATTCAGCAGAACAGGGTCTGGAGACTTCACCGAACAAAAGACTGCCAACATACGATCAACAGCGGGGAGAAGAGTTGATAATACAAATCCCAACAACATGAGCAATTTTTTAATCAACGAACAAACATATTCGGAAGGACTGGTTTTGAAAACCTTTAGTAAATCCGATTAAGCTCTTTTGCTAATTGTTCCGTGACAATTTTCTGACCTTTCGGATTGAGATGAACCGGATCGAAGAAAATCGAATAATCATGGCTTAATGGTTCGATTAATTCAATATAACTCACACCAGGTATTGCGGTTGGTATATTGCGGAAATAATTGATTTCAGTTTTAAATTTTTTGGGTTCAGTTCGGTTATATAAATCGATCGTTGGTACGTATAATAGAATTACCTTAATATTTTTAATAAGAAGATTTTTTAATGACTTTTCAAATATTAATCTATTGGCATTATTAGAGTTAATTTTACGATATTTACCCTCTATTATTTCACTTTTGAATTTAGTAGTATCAATAGTACCAAATTTAAAATTTGCCCAGTTATGAAGATATCCGCGAAATGTAGCGTTTAACAACAACTCATTAAAGCGTGAAGTTTTAATTAATTTATGCTGCCAATAATCAAAAAACGAAGCCTTTTCATTTATATATGTATTTTCATCCGGTTGAGACATAAAAGGATAAAAAAGTTTATAAGAATTATTGCTTAAGCCCTCGCCCGTAAACATCCATGCATCTACTCCGTAAACCACAACCTTTAAAGTGGGATTATCCTGCAATAGCTGATCAATCATAATATTGCGGTCTGCTACGTTTACCCCTTCACGAGTGTATTTTGACACTTTTTGATGCGTGCCTTCTTCCAAAGCAGCTTTATCAATACCCAACATAAGATGCGAATGACCAACCAGCGCAATATCGGTATGTTGTTTTAATCCGTAATACCGATTCAAACCACCTAATAAAAACGCTGCAACAAGTGTATCTAGCAAAAGAAGTAGTATGAAAAAGAAAAGTATTTTTTTAAAATAGCTCAAAGCTTTAGTATCTTTCCTTATATCGTTTATAAGCATATTAATCAGAATTGAAAATAAATAAATGCATTTGAACTCATACCCAAAACAGAAATACCTAACAACATAGCAGCATAAGCCATCCAACTAACCGGACGCGACACCTTTACAGGACTGAAATAAATTGCAAGTTTACCATTGTATTGAAATACCTGAACCACCATTAGCAACAGAATCAGGAATAAAGAAATTATCGAGGTAACTGACGAACTACCCCACCATAATTTTCCTGACCAATCGAATAAATTCTGAATAATATAAAAAGCGTCATTCACATTTTTAGCACGAAAGAAAATCCATGCAAAAGATACCATAAGGAACACAAGTACCATTTTAAATGCTTTATACCAGCTTGTCATCAATATATGAGCTAAACCAATATAACGCATTATTGTTTTTCCAAAAAATTCAAGCATATAATAGGTAGCATGAAGCCCACCCCAGATTACAAAAGTCCAGTTAGCGCCGTGCCATAATCCACTTATCAGAAAGACAATATAAATATTTAGCAACCAACGACTTACGGACACACGATTACCTCCAAGCGGAATATAGAGATAATCGCCAAACCAAGTAGAAAGCGAAATATGCCATCGTTTCCAGAAATCATTAATTGAATGTGAAAGATAAGGTAACCTGAAATTCTGCATAAATTTAAAACCCAGTATACGAGCAATACCAATAGCCATATCGGAATAGCCACTAAAATCGCAATATATCTGAAAGGTAAAAAAAAGAGTTGCCATTACCATGGTTGGTCCGGAATGTACATGTGGATTATTAAAAACCCCATCCGAATAGACTGCTAAACGATCGGCAATAACCACTTTTTTAAATAAACCCCAAATTACCAACTTTAAACTACTGATTACTCTGGAGAACTCAAAATCATGTTCCTCTCTGAATTGATGTATTAAATTTTGTGGACGTTCAATTGGTCCTGCAACCAACTGAGGAAAAAACATAACGTAAAGGGAATAAATACCAAAATGGCGTTCTGCTTTTTGATGACCACGATATACCTCAATGGTATAGCTCATTGCCTGGAAGGTGTGAAAGGATAAACCAATCGGCAGAAGGATGGATAGGTAGGGTATCGGGTTCTGATAATGTATACCTTGTAATAAAATCGTTAAGTTTGTATTTAAAAAATTATAGTATTTAAATACAGCTAACACACCGATATTGGCTATCAGGCTTAATAATAATAACAACTTTCGTCGTTTTCCGTATGCATTTTCGATATAAATACCGGCAAAATAATCAATTACAATGGTAAATCCCAGAATAAGAATATAGACCGGTACAAATACCATATAGAAATAGCAACTGCTTACTAATAACAAAAACCATCTCTTATTATACGGTAGTAAAAAGTACAAAAAAGATACAATTGTGAAAAAGGCGAAGAATTGGAATGAATTAAAAAGCATAATGTTTTAATAACAACTATTATTCGGTGAGTATAATCTAAACTCCATCTAATTTCATAGTCTTTAGTTTTTTGCTATAAAACACATGAAACATATTGTAACTACTCAGGTCTTTTATTTTTTTTGGGGGATAAATCTGCTCCAAATAAGAATTGCTATTTTTTCCTAATAACTCATTCTCCTTAGATCGGGTTGATAGTCTCGGGTTTGTTTTCATTCAGCCAATTGTCACG
>JBBRHJ010000326.1:0-3956 GCA_038222885.1 Bacteroidales bacterium
GAGTACAGCAAGAAAGCCAATATCCCTGGATTTAGACCCGGAAAAATCCCAGCAGGTTTAATCCAAAAAATGTATGGCAAAGCTATGTTGGCCGAAGAAATTAATAAAATTGTAAGCGATGAATTGTACAAATACATCCAAAACAATAAAATCAATATGCTTGGCGAACCATTGCCTAACGAAACAGAACAAAAAGTTATCGATTTTAATAAGGATGAGGAATTTGAATTTCTGTTCGATATTGGTTTAGCTCCTGAATTTGATGTAGAATTATCCGCCAAAGATAAGATTGACTCTTACAGCATTACAGTTAGCGATGAAATGATTGACAATCAGGTTAAATCTTACACGGCTCGTTATGGCAAATATATTCAGGAAGAAGTTGTAGAAGCAAATGATATGCTTAAAGGTGAACTTCTTGAATTAGTGGATGGAAAAGTAAACGAGGATGGGATTAAAGTTGCTGATGCTGTTTTGACTCCATCGGTTATGGTAGATGAAGCTATTAAGGCACAATTCGTCGGTGCTGACAAGGGTGTGGTAATTGTTTTCAACCCAAGCAAAGCATTCGAGAATGAAACTGAAATTAGTACCCTTTTAAAAATTTCTAAAGACGAAGTAAAAAATGTTAGTTCTGATTTTCAATTTACGATTCAAGGCATTACCCGTTATCACGAATCAGAAATAGACCAAGAATTTTTCGATAAAATATACGAACCTGGGACTGTAACTACCGAAGAAGAATTCCGTGCTAAGATTAAATCCAGTATCGAGGAAAACTTGAGTAGCGATAGCGATTATAAATTCGGTGTTGATGCACAAAAAGCATTGCTTGCAAAATACAATAATCTAGTCTTCCCTGATGCTTTCCTTAAACGTTGGGTGTTAGCAACTAACAAGAACTTAACACAGGAAACTTTGGAAGAAGATTTCCCAAAGATGATAGAAGATTTGAAATGGCAATTAATCAAAGATAAAATTGTTAAAAACTTTGAAATAAAAGTTGAAAACAACGATGTTGAAGACTATGCCAAGAAAATAACCAAAGCCCAATTCGCTCAATATGGTATGGTAGGTATGGATGACGAATTGATTTCAAACTACGCGAAGGACATGCTCAAGAAAGAAGAAACTTTGAAAGGTATTGTTGACAGAGTGGTTGACAATAAAGTTTATAACTCGGTAAAACAAGTAGTAACAATCAATACCAAAAATGTTACAATCGAAGAATTCAACAAATTTTTCGAAAACTAATTCAGAAAGACAATAGTTGAAAAATTATTAATCTTTTGTTGAAAAGGCTTTTGTCCGAATTATTTTAAACAAAAAATATATACTTTTGTTTGAATTATTACAATCGGGGGAAAAGCCTTTTCCGATTAATTAACTCCAATAAATAAGCAATATGAATATAAATAATGATTTTCGCAAATATGCTACCAAACATCTTGGATTAAATGGATTAGCATTAGATAAATATGTAGACATCACGAGTAATTACATATCACCATCCATTCTCGAAGAACGTCAACTCAATGTTACTCAGATGGATGTATTTTCTCGATTGATGATGGATCGTATCATTTTTTTGGGTACCCAAGTAGACGATTATACCGCCAATGTAATTCAAGCACAATTACTTTATCTTGACTCTTCGGATCCAGGAAAAGACATTTCAATCTATCTGAATTCTCCCGGAGGTTCAGTTTATGCTGGGTTGGGAATTTACGACACCATGCAATTTATCGGCTCCGATGTAGCTACTATTTGTACAGGTATGGCAGCTTCAATGGCAGCAGTATTGTTAGTGGCAGGTACTCAGGGTAAACGCTCAGCACTTCGCCACTCACGGGTAATGATACATCAACCCATGGGAGGAGCTCAGGGTCAAGCATCTGATATTGAGATAACTGCTCGTGAGATACAAAAATTAAAGAAAGAACTTTATACGATTATTGCAGAGCATTCTGGCAATACTTTCGAGAGAATTGAAAAAGATTCTGATCGCGACTACTGGCTCAATTCTAAAGAAGCCTTAGATTATGGCATGATTGACAGAATTCTAATCAACGAAAAGAAAAAATAAAAACCGCTTAAGTTTTTCAGCTATTCATATTGAAATAAAATCCAATATTAAATTGTCAAGAAAAATTTCTTAGGTTCATAATATTATGGCTAAAAGTAGTAAAAAATGTGGTTTTTGTGGTCGTCCCGAATCTCAGGTTGATTTCTTCATCATGGGGCAAGAAGGTGTGCATATTTGTAATGAATGTGCTGTTCAGGCTGCCGAAATAGTCAAAGAAAACGTATCCCGTTCGTCAAAAGTACCAGAATTAAATAAAGACCAAGTACCTAAACCCATGGAGATTAAGGCTTATCTTGATCAATATGTGATTGGTCAGGATGAGGCTAAGAAATTTCTTTCGGTGGCTGTGTACAATCATTATAAACGGTTGATGCAGGAAGACACAAAAGATGATGTAGAGATTGAAAAATCAAATATCATCATGGTGGGATACACCGGAACCGGAAAAACTCTTCTTGCTAAAACGATTGCCAAAAAGCTACATGTTCCATTCGCAATAGTGGATGCTACAGTGCTAACAGAGGCAGGATATGTGGGTGAAGATATAGAAAGTATCCTAACGCGCTTACTTCAAGTGGCTGATTATGATGTAAAAGCGGCCGAACGTGGAATTGTATTTATTGACGAAATAGACAAAATAGCTCGCAAAGGCGACAATCCAAGCATTACCCGTGATGTGAGCGGCGAAGGAGTTCAGCAAGGTTTATTAAAACTACTCGAAGGTGCGGTCGTAAATGTTCCACCTCAGGGCGGTCGTAAACATCCGGATCAGAAAATGATAGCTGTAAACACCCAAAATATCTTGTTTATTTGTGGTGGTGCTTTCGATGGAATTGAAAAGAAAATTGCTTCTCGACTCAACACTCGGGTTGTAGGTTATGGTGCGGCGCTTGAAAACGAACAGTTCGATAGGAACAATTTACTTCAATATATTGCTCCTCAGGATTTAAAATCCTTTGGTTTAATTCCTGAAATTATAGGTCGATTACCTATTTTAACTTATTTGGAACCACTTGATCGTGAAGCATTGCGTAAAATTTTGACCGAGCCTAAGAATTCTATTATCAAGCAATATACCAAGCTCTTCAAAATGGATCAAATAGACCTAGTTTTTGACGAAGACGCTTTGAATTATATTGTGGATAAGGCCATAGAGTTTAAGCTTGGTGCACGTGGTTTGAGGTCGATTACCGAAACCATTATTATGGACAAAATGTATGAAATGCCATCCAAGAAAGAGAAAAAACTCAAAATTGAATTGGAATATGCTCGAACGAAGATTGAAAAGACAAATCTTCATCGTTTGAAAATTGCTTAGGTTTTGGTATTTTATGCAGTAATCTACATTTTTATACCGAAATTTAACACTGCAAAATACTTCTGAAACTATAAGAAACAGGATATTGACAAAAAAACAGTTAATATCCTGTTTTTTTTTCAAAACACTTGCATATTAAAAATCTGTTTATAAATTTGTTGCTGGTAATGGATGCTGTCAATCTACTTTGGATTTATTTAATCAATCAAAGATTCACAAGGCAGAAACATTTATTTAGCAAATGCTTTTTCTATTATTTTGGGGCTAAGTTTTTGAAAATAAATCCATATTTATTGAAACAAAATTCAGTATTAATCAGCAATTTCCAACTTACAAAACAAGGATAACTTATAAAGTAAGCTAAACATTTGAGAACCTAGAAATATTTTTTTTGTTTTTTTCTTCAAAGATTGCATTTAATTCAACAATAAATACTACTTTCGTAAAACCTTTTTATAAACAATTGATGCAAATATGGCCACACATTCTGTTTTGACCCAACATTTGAAAAAGAACTTTGGATTCGATGGTTTCAAAGGGAATCAGGAAGCT
>JBBRHJ010000327.1:0-3895 GCA_038222885.1 Bacteroidales bacterium
CTAGTTACACAATTGGGAACGGTAAATGTACCAGTAGAAGTAAATATTTGAGTTATTGTAGATCCTGGTATTGGTGCAGGTTTAAGTGCAATTAAAATTCCAGCCCAGTAATAATTGCCATCAGGCGTAGCAGTTATATCACCCGTAGCACCAGCAGTAACCAATGTACCCCATGCTGCACCAACAGAATTTTGGTCGCCTGGATAAGAGAAGTCCATAATTTCAGTTAGAGTTGGTGTTGATCCACTCCAATTACTATACACATCCTGATCGATACCACCAGTGCCCGCTAAAAAAACAATTGCTGCTTTGTCAGTAACAGGAGTAATTCCAGTTGCAGTAATAGTATTGCCATTATTGGTATATGTGCTAAATGTGCCGGGAGTCACATCAAAAATAGAACTATGCACACCTGAGAAAGCGATTATTGATCCAACTGCAGATGATGTGCCAGAGCCTAGTGAGAAAGTAAACGATGTTCCTTCTGTTCCATCTGCTTTTCTATACAATGCAGTGCTTCGCCTTGGTGCATTTGTGCCTTGCTGTGCACCTGAAATTAATGTCCATCCAGAGAGAGAGGCATTCGTAGTTGTGTTTCCAGTTTGGGTGATATTTACTATCATCACATCACCTGCCACAACACCTGTAGGTTTATTGATTGCTAGTGTGGTAGTTGTGGTTGTTGCGGATGTTGCACTTCCACGTAGTGCTATTGCTCCCCATGCTGCTCCTTGCATTATCAACAACAAAAGCAAACACATCAATAGTCGCCTTGCATTGCGCCCTATCACATTGGTTTGAAGTGCGGATATGCTAGTGGCGTATGCAGTTAGGTTATTGGTAAAAAAACCTAGATTTTTTGTAAACAAGTTTATTCTTTTCATGTTCTTTGGTGAGCTAATCATTAACTAATTAACCAATTATTATCAAATTATAACATCCAACAAGCGGATAACTTCTATCTACTTAATCGAGTTTTTTGTTTTTACTTTCTTATAATTCCCTAACTTCATAAAATATCGCCAATAACGATATTAATCTGAATCAACAACTAATAAGAGTTTTCATTTTTATGATAGTATCGGCGCTAGAAAACTTGCTCGTTTAGAGTAAGAGAATCTCTAGTTTTTTAATGATATGAATCTCTATAAAAATAGGAGCTATTTTTCATATCATTGACAATTCGGTTTAACTATCTCGTAAGTATATCTGCTGTTAAACCACAAATATAATTAAAAAAAACATACTTATCAATATAAATACACAAAAGAAAGTTTATTTTGTAATTATTTAGTTTGTTAATTAAGTTATCATCATTTCTAATAAAAGGTTGAGAAATTTGATAATATTGCAGAATTGCTTCCGTTGTATTGAATAATTGAGTCCACGCCTAAAACACAAAAAAAACCCAAATTCAAGCCAATTTATTTTTTGCCGTCATTTACATTTTATATTCAGACCTCCAATAACCTCGCAAAGATAAGTGCGACTATTTTGAAATACCAATAGATAGTTTACGAATTTATACATCTGATATAATGATAGTTACACATCGAAACGATGCATCGACATATTGTCAATATTGATTGAAAATGTACTTTTATTCTACGAATAAATCTTGATAATTAACTCATTATCAATCGATGGTATTGGAAGTCTGATATTAAAAAAAACCGACTGTTTTGCTAACGCAAAACAATCGGTTTTTTATTAAAATATACTTTTATAAAGAATTTTCCAAATAGCTTTCTGTTGCCTTAGCCTTTGTTTCCTCGCTTCCTTGTCAACTCGCAACTCGTAACTACCTAATATCTATAATGTTCTGGTTTGTAAGGGCCATTAGCATCTACTCCAATATAAGCTGCTTGTTCGGGAGTAAGCACTGTCAATTTCACACCTAATTGATCAAGATGTAATCGAGCAACTTCTTCGTCCAAATGTTTAGGCAAACGGTATACATCCACTGGATAATCTTTGGTGAAAAGTTCAATTTGTGCCAAGGTTTGGTTGGTAAATGAATTACTCATTACGAATGAAGGATGACCTGTGGCACAACCTAAATTAACCAACCGACCGTCAGCCAGAAGCAATACACTATGTCCATCAGGGAAAACATATTTATCTACCTGAGGTTTAATATTTACCAATTCAATACCCGGATATCTTTTAAGTTTTTCCACCTGAATTTCATTGTCGAAATGTCCGATATTGCAAATAATGGCACCATCTTTCATTTTTTCGATATGTTCAATGCGAATAATGTCTTTGTTTCCGGTAGTGGTAACATACAGATTTCCTTCGCACAAAGCATCTTCGATAGTAGTAACTTTGAAGCCTTCCATAGAAGCTTGCAAAGCGCAAATTGGATCTATTTCGGTAACAATTACACGAGCACCATAAGCCAACATCGATTTAGCACAGCCCTTGCCTACATCACCATAACCACAAACCACGACCACTTTTCCGGCAAGCATCACATCGGTTGCCCGTTTGATACCATCGGCCAAAGATTCGCGGCAACCATATAAATTATCGAATTTTGATTTTGTAACTGAGTCGTTCACATTGAAAGCTGGGAAAAGTAACGAACCTTCTTCTAACATTTGGTACAAGCGATGTACGCCAGTAGTTGTTTCTTCGGACACTCCACGAATTCCAGGAGTCATTCTGTTCCAAATTCCATTGTCTTCTTTCAATACGTTTTTCAAAATAGCATAAAGCAAACGTTCATCTTCGCCTTCCACTACTTTATCGAGTATTGAGGCCTCTTTTTCGGCAGCAGCACCCACATGAATCATCATCGTAGCATCACCTCCATCATCTACAATCAGCGTTGGTCCTTGATGTCCGTCAAAAGTTAATGCTTGTAAGGTACACCACCAATATTCTTCCAAAGTTTCACCCTTCCAAGCAAAAACTGGAACACCAGTTGCAGCAATTGCAGCAGCAGCATGATCCTGCGTAGAATAGATATTACAACTACACCAACGAACGTCTGCTCCTAGTTCAACTAAAGTTTCAATAAGTACAGCAGTTTGTATGGTCATGTGGAGCGAACCCATGATGCGAGCGCCTTTCAATGGTTTTTCAGCTCCATGTTTTGAGCGCAATGCCATTAATCCTGGCATTTCTTTTTCGGCTAATTCTATTTCTTTCCGACCATAATCGGCCAATGCTATATCCGCTACTTTATACTTTAAACTGCTAAATAATTCTGTCATATTTATCTTTTTTATTAATGTTTTGATTATTATTGTTTTAACAACGCAATAAATGGGCTGCAAAGTTACTATTTTCCGCTGAATTTAATTAGTTTTGTAGAATAATTTTCGATTGAGCTATATTCTTTAAGAATTTCTATGTAAAAATAATTGGAGAGATTCACCTCCTAAGTTATAATTCGTCTTCATATAAATATTTTATGACAATATATATTGACGTTCACACGCATAATCCGTATAGAGATAATGTTTTAGCCATAAAGAATCTGAGCATTTCAGAAATTGGCAATTTAGACCTGTCGAATAAATTTCAGTACTACTCTATTGGAATTCATCCATGGGAAGTCCACGAAACAAATTCAAATGCTTTTGAAATATTGGATTATTGGGCTGCTAATGATGCAGTTAAAGCCATTGGTGAATGTGGATTAGACAAGAACAGCAAGGCAGGACTTAAGGAGCAATCTTATTATCTCGAACGACAAGTTCAAATATCTGAGAAACACCAAAAGCCATTAATCATTCATTGTGTGGCTTGTTTCAACGAAATAATATCCATGAAGAAAATGTTACGACCCACTCAAGATTGGATAATCCATGGATTTAGGAGCAAACCACAACTTGCAAAACAGCTCGTCGCCCATGGCTTTTCATTATCATTTGGTGAAAAATAC
>JBBRHJ010000328.1:0-3891 GCA_038222885.1 Bacteroidales bacterium
CCATTAAAGTAATAAACGATTAAACTCTTGCAAAGTTCCTAATACGTTGGATTTTACATTTACAAAATGTTGAATTCCCAAAGCTTTAAGTTCGTCAATATTAGCAGGATTACCAGCAACAACCAAAATGCCTTTGCCTTTGGATGCTTCATAAGCGGCAGGAGCCAATTCTGCATATTCATCGTCACTCGAACAAAGCACGATGATATCTGCATTGGCTTTTTCGGCAGCAGCAACTCCTTCTTCAACGGTTTTAAATCCAAGATTATCAACAACCTCGTAACCAGCACAAGCAAAGAAATTACATGAGAATTGAGCACGAGCCAATCGCATTGCCAAGTTACCAATTGTCAACATAAATGCTTTTGGGCGTTTAGCTGCCGCTTCAGTTGCAAAACGTAAAGCTTCAAATTCCTGAGCTGCACGAATTGGTTGTAAAGTTTCGATAGCACTTTCAGAAACTGCTGATTGTAAATCTTTTGCTACTTGTCCGCTTCTGTTTTCGTTAAAATTAGGAAATTGATTCGTTCCTAATAAAACTTCGCGACGACTTGAAACTGATTTCAAGCGACCAGTTCCAGTTGCTTTAATAGCATTTTGAACCGTACCATTGCTGATAGCAGTATGAAAACCACCTTCTTCTTCCACTTCAAGGAAAAGTTTCCAAGCCTGAGCAGCCAATTCTTTTGTTAAAGTTTCAATATAATAAGATCCAGCAGCTGGATCAGCCACTTTATCCAAATGAGATTCTTCTTTCAATAATAATTGTTGGTTGCGTGCAATACGTTCCGAACAGTCATCAGCAGTTTTATAGGTAATATCGTAGGGAAGTACGGTCAATGAATCTACTCCACCCAAACCAGCACTCATGGCCTCAGTTTGTGTACGAAGCATATTCACATTGGCATCGAAAATAGTTTTATTGAAAATAGAAGTTTCAGCATGAATGCGCATTTTAGCAGCACATTTGCAAATTCCTTCTAGAGTTTCTTTACAGTCAGGTCGTAAGCAAGCAGGTTGATAGGCATCAACAATTTTTGCCCACAATAGTTTAGCTGCACGAAATTTGGCAATTTCCATAAAGTAATTGCCACCAATGCCAAAATTAAATTTAATCTTTTTGGCAGCTATCGATGGTTGAACTCCAGCTTCGATCATCATAGATAAATAATCGTTACCCCAAGCCAAAGCATAACCCAATTCTTGTGCATTGAAAGCACCAGAATTGCTTAATTGAAAAGCATTAACATGTATTACACGATAGAATGGTAATCCAGCAACAGATTCAACAACTGCTTTTGCTTTTTCTGTAATTTTTGCTTTGGAAATTTCTTTTCCAGTAGCAATCATTTTATACATTGGATCAAAACTAATTGAACCTTGCAATTTGGTCACGT
The DNA here is from genome assembly GCA_038222885.1 of Bacteroidales bacterium. Classification (GTDB taxonomy): domain Bacteria; phylum Bacteroidota; class Bacteroidia; order Bacteroidales; family Paludibacteraceae; genus Paludibacter. The sequence goes on from JBBRHJ010000328.1 coordinate 1,398, forward strand.
CATAAGATTTCGATGTGAAGTACTCTGTCAAGAAACCAGCTAATTCTGTTACTTGACAACCCTTTACCATAAAGTTAAGTTCCACACAATCAGCTAAAATACCATTCAGTAAGGTGGCTACAAAATCCTGATTCAAATTTTCTTCTTCAATTTTGAATCCTAGTGAAGTTGCCCCTTTGCAGAGCACATCTAAAGCCTTATCGTTGGCTTGTTTTGCATCTGTAACAACAATATCTTGTCGTACGTACCAGTTATTTGTAGCTTTTGTACCACGCACAAAAGGAAATGTTCCTGGTACAACTTCAGTTGTTTTCAGGTTTTCAATATCCTCAGCACGATAGAAAGGTAAAACGTTGAAACCTTCGTTGGTTTTCCAAACAAGCTTTTTATTAAAATCAGCTCCTTTGAGGTCGGCCGTAACTTTTTCCATCCATTGCTCTGTTGCAATTGCTGGAAAATCAGCCAATAAATTCATTTTTTTTTCTGCCATAATATAATTAGGTTTTCATAATTTCTAAGCGACCGCAAAATTAGTACTTTAAGTTGGTATTCGGTCAAATTTTTGTTGAAATGACGAATAATTATAGAAATTTTTCTTTAATGGAGCTAATTAAAATCTGTTTTCTGTATTTTCTAAAATTTCGATATTTTATTTTCAACAAAATAATTGTTTAATCCATTCAACAATATTAATCCTTAGAAATGAAAGAGTATGTAGTTTTCTAAAAACAGACTGAATTATGAAAGAATATTTTATCAAAATCAAAAATTGTATACTAATTTAGTACAAAATTTGACCAAAAATCGACAAACTTTGTTTTTGCACTTTCTGGTTTCAATATAAAATTGTATCTTTGGTCGACCAATTAGAAAGGTAATTTAAAACGCAAAATATCAAGAAACTAAAATACAGAAATTATGAAAACAAATTATGAATTGAGGTATGCATCACACCCTAATGATGCAAAAAGTTACGATACTTCGCGACTGAGAAAAGAGTTTTTGGTAGAAACAATTTTCACAAAAGACGAAGTAAATATGGTCTATACCATGTACGATAGATTAGTGGTTGGTGGTGCAATGCCTGGAAATGAGACACTTGTATTAGAGACTATCGAGCCTTTGAAATCAGAATTTTTCCTTTCGCGTCGTGAATTTGGCACTTACAATGTAGGTGGAGCAGGACGCATTACAGTAGATGGAGTAGTTTTTGAACTTGGATATAAAGAAGCTTTATATTTAGGTGCTGGCGATCGGAATGTAAGTTTTGAAAGCGTGGATTCTAAAAACCCTGCCTTATTTTATTTCAATTCTGCCCCTGCACACAAAACTTTCCCCGACCGTAAAATTACCAAAGCAGATGCTATTGTGATGGAATTAGGATCTTTGGAAACCGCTAATCACAGAAATATCAACAAAATGTTGGTTTGTCAGGTATTAGAAACCTGCCAATTACAAATGGGAATGACTGAACTCGCACCCGGAAGCGTATGGAATACCATGCCTGCTCACACCCACAGCAGACGCATGGAAGCTTATTTCTATTTTGAAGTAACCGAAGGAAATGCGGTTTGTCATTTTATGGGCGAGCCGACTGAAACCCGCCATATTTGGATGCAAGGAAATCAGGCTGTAATTTCGCCAGAATGGTCTATCCACTCAGCTGCTGCCACTAGTAATTACACATTTATTTGGGGAATGGCGGGAGAAAACTTGGATTATAGCGATCAGAATTTCTTCAAACATACTGAGCTCAGATAAGAATTTACAATTTGTGCATTTACAATTTACAATTTACAATATAAGAAAAACAAGCCTAAAAAATAGGCATTAAAACAAAAATAAAATTATGAATCAATTTGATTTAACAGGAAAAATCGCCCTCGTTACTGGAGGTTCTTACGGCATTGGCTATTCAATAGCAAGTAGTTATGCAAAAGCGGGAGCTATCATTGTTTTCAACGACATCAATCAGGAAATGGTTGACAAAGGCATTGCAGCTTATGCGGCTGATGGCATCAAAGCTCACGGTTATGTGGCCGATGTTACCAATGAAACACAAATCAACGAAATGGTTTCCCAAATTGAAAAAGAAGTTGGCACAATTGATATTTTGGTAAACAATGCTGGAATTATTAAACGTATTCCAATGCACGAAATGTCAGCCGCTGAATTCCGTCAAGTAATTGATATTGACTTGAATGGTCCATTTATCGTAGCCAAAGCAGTATTGCCAGCGATGATGAAAAAACGTTCAGGAAAAATTATCAATATTTGTTCAATGATGAGCGAATTAGGTCGCGAGACTGTATCGGCTTATGCTGCAGCCAAAGGCGGGCTAAAAATGTTGACTAAAAATATTGCTTCTGAATATGGCGAATACAATATTCAATGTAATGGCTTAGGCCCGGGCTATATTGCCACTCCTCAAACAGCTCCATTGCGCGAAGAAGGACATCCATTCAACTCATTTATTATTGCCAAAACACCAGCT
>JBBRHJ010000329.1:0-3880 GCA_038222885.1 Bacteroidales bacterium
TTAATCCTGCATTGGATTTTATACACCAAAATTTGAGCAATGGCAACGAAGTTTTTGTGTATTGCAGTTTGGGCGAATCACGAAGCCCATCCATTGCTTTGATGTATTTATTGGAAAACAACCTGATTGAAAAATCAGCGAATACTTTTCGAATTTTCCAAAAAGAATATTACCCGAACTACCAACCTAAAAACGGAAACTTATTATACATAAAAAGAAGATGGGGAATTTAATGAGCATACCTGAACTGAATATTCCTGTAAAACAAATCGTTCTGAAGTAAAAGAAAACCAGAAAGATACCGTGGCCACGGTTTCTTTAAAAACCAAAGGTGTCGTTTCTCATAAGTACAGAAGTTCAGGCTGTTCAACAGTAGTAATTGTTGCAAAAGATGCTGATGAAGAACCTATGGTTTTGATTCCAATTGAGGCCCTCTCCAAAGGGTGGGATAAAGATGGGCAGGTCATCTATTTTAATTATACCCTTTCTCGAATACGCATGCCCGAGGGCTGTTCAACAGGTTTGCCTTCTGTACTATCTAACATATCGATGAAATAATTTGGATCTGCTGCCCCCAAGCCTATTAAAAGAAAAAGACACCGTAGGTAATGTCAAAATGTCTGTAGTGCTGTACGAATGAGCTGTCTTCTGGCTTTGAATAAAGTGAAAAGATAAAGGTTAAGTTGATTTTGCCGGAAAATTGGCCCTTTCTCCCAATTTTGTTACAAAATCCAATGTAATACAGCATCAAAGTTCACAGCATATTCTTTATTTACGGAATAAACCTTCCGACAGCTCCGCCCTTGATTATAAAAATTACCCCAAAAAACAAAGGTTTTGTTATACCAAAATACCACAATTTTGCTTATTTTTCTTTACAATATTTAGATAAAGTAAATTGATTTTCCAATTCACTTAATATATCTACTGGATTAGTTAGAGGCATATCCTTGTCTAACATTTCATACTCCAATAGTTGAGATTTTTTTAATTTCTCAAATACCGGTAATTTTGTTCTATTCGTGGTTTCAATATGGTCTCCATTATTGTCTATGATAATAACCTTTGGAAGGAAAACCCCTTTTCTGCCAATGAATTTGTCCATTAATTTTACAGCTTCTTCAAACTCTTCATTCGTAGATCTGCCGAGGGATTCATATTTAAAAATCTTTTTACCATCCCAGGTAGCCACCATTGCATAACTTTTAGATACTTTTGTGTCAATACTACTCTCTAAATTTAAAGTATTATGTCCGGAGGGCATTAATACTACTTTTCCACCGCCACCTTCAATATTGGCTGCATATCTTGGCATGGTAATGCCTGAAATCCAGCCTTGTAAATGTTTCATGTAAATTTCCCCAATTTGTATGGGGGTAATAAAATGAACAATTCCCTTTTCTTTATGACACTGTAACAGATAATAGGGGTGGATGCCAATCCAAAACATTCTGCGGAATGTTTCAGCCAAAGTCTTATAGTAGTCATTGACATGATTTAATAAAACAGTCTGATTGCGAATGGTAAAACCATGTTTGCGAATTTTTTTAACAGCAATGGCCAAATCTTCTGTTATTTCCTGGTAGTGGTTTATATGTGTCATGAAATACACATATTTTTCAATTCCGGAAGTGTATTTATTTGCAGATAAATTGATTAAATCCAGTAATTTATCTGTAATGCCCATTGGTAATACTACTGGAACTCTAGTTGCTATGCGTATCACTCGAAGATGCGGAATCCTGCTTAATTCTTCTAAAACATATTGCAATCGGCTTGTACTTATCATTAGCGCATCACCACCAGTAACCAGTACTTCGTTGATGTTTTTGTTATATCCGATGTAGAACAAACCCTTATTTATTTCCGACATGTTGATATTAACAGTACCATCCAACGATTTAGCTCTTTGGCAATGTATGCAGTAAGCGGCACAACTTGTGTTTTCGGCTACGAAAAGAGCTACTCTATTCGGATAACGCTGATAGGCAGCACCATAACTCCTGGATCCTTCGTCCATTGCTCCTTCAGCACCAGTATTAGAAAATAATAAATTTGCTGGCGTAGGGACACTCTGCCAAAAAATGGGGTCAAGTCGTTTTGTGGATTTCTCGTCTGATAGCATTGTTGGGTGAAATGGGTCGGCACACATCAGTGATGCATAGTAGGGCGTAATACGCAGTGGCTCACTCCCCTGGCTTTTCAATGTCTTTATAGTTCTTTCTATTTCATTTTTTTGATAGGTGTTTAATTTTATCACCTTTTCTAACTGTTCAACACTACGGATAGAATTTTTAATTTGCCATTTTGCATCATTCCATTGTTCTTTTGTGACATCTTTCCATAAATCGATTGTGTTAAATTCTCTTGGTTTATATAAAAATGTTTTTTCGTTATTCATATATTTCCTCTCTTATCATCAGTTTTTTTGGCCTTGTTACTCACATTTAGGTAAAACGGCCAAGGTAAATAATTACTTAAGCTCTTTGAATTTTCAAGGCAACATACAGAAATATATTATATGTAAAAAAAAAGTGATTTATGTAATCTTACACTAAATAACTGCTATTTTTATATAAACCATTGTATATTGTTGTTAAGAGTTTCTTTTTGTTTTGAAAGCAGTATTGAAGGGTCTTATGATTTCAAAAATAATTTACAAATATAGAAATAATATTTCTTTCAGACAAATCTCAAATATGAAATTTGTACTGTTTTAACTCTTGTAGAATCATGTGGTATCAATCAGTAGATAGCTCCGTCTGACAGTTTGTCCAAGGAGTATTGGTCAAAAAATATCAGACTAATGTTTTAGTTTTACATTGTAAGTATTTATAAGAAAATTTGTCTGTTCAAGCCAATAAAGTCTTGTCCAATTTAAAGTCAATATTGGGGCATGGGTAAAATCACTTCTGCTTGTAGGCTTTTTCTGTCAATCCAATCAGCACGGTTTCCTGCTATCAGGGTTATTGTTTCTTGCAATTTTGATACAGCCATTTATTTTTAGTAGTTTCATCTTACATTTTATAAACACACACATTAATTTTCCAATTAAAATTGTAACTTGCCAATTATATAGTAATCGTAGCCACTTCAAAACGGTAATCTCTATCCAATCCAAATTTTATTGAATAGGCAATGAACGAAAATAAGGTTAAAGCAAATTGCACGATAAGGATTACTTGTATTGACTTTTCTAATATTTTTTAATAGAAAATATGGGAGCCAAAAACAAAAAAGAAATACTCATTGTAATGTGTCCCAATTCTTCCAGTGCTATGAATAATCCGTGTTCATTATATTCTGTGAGCAATGCTATCCCTTCCGACTCACCTTTCGTTACACTTATAGGAACTACTGAAAATTGAGAAAAATATGCTGTCAATAAAACAGTTGTAGAAATTTAATGCAAAGCTTATACTTATGGAACTATATAATTTCTTTTTAAGTGGTGCGATATAGTGGTTAGAGACAATAAAAATTAGAAATGCAAATAATTGAAAAATTGCAAAATACATCCAATAATAATCTCTTGGATAGTATGAAAGTATATTGGGAAATGGATAACTCAGACAATCACTTGGACAATTGAGCCCTGATGGAGGTATGGCTGTCATTGCAAATCCAAAAGTAACAATAGTCAGAATTGGTAATAAGAGAGATGCGTAAATTCTGAATTTCAAAATGCTTTTTTCGTCGATTTCTGAGTTTATATTTTATTTTCTGTGTTTATATTGTCAAACTATTTTGCTGTGCAGACACGTAGGGCTGAATTAGTTGAACAACGCTTGTTGGAATTTGAAAGAGTAAAAGCCCGTGAAAAACTAAGCCATACCGAAAAACAACTTTCGGGTATCTTATACGAACGTGGTGTTGATAG
>JBBRHJ010000330.1:0-3872 GCA_038222885.1 Bacteroidales bacterium
AGATTGCACGGCTCGATCTTGACCGACAAAAAGAAGCTTTCACTATGGCTAAAAATAAATACGAAGCTGGACTGATTCGTGAAGTAGATGCCCTACAAATGGAAGTGGATTTGGCCGAAGCTCAAAACAATTTCGACATGGCTTTGGTGAATGAAAAAAGTGCAATGAATGCTTTCAAACATAGTATTGGAATTGAGTTGACCGATGTGGTGAATCTAAATTCAAAATTCGATTATGAAATAGTAATTGTCGATCCTGAAAAAGCCGTTCAGCTTGCCAAAGCCAACCGCCTTGAAGTTAGAGAACAAGAAATTCAGATTGAATTGACCAAAATGAATGTAAAACAACAAAAAGCGCAGGGAATGATTCGAGGCAACTTGAATGCTTATTACGAAAAAGTGGGTGTAAGTCAGAATGATATCAATACTAAAATTCAAACTTCGATTCAACGTTCCTATCAAAACTTTTTGGAAAGGCCGCAAAACTTCGGAGTTGGATTTACCATCACGGTTCCTCTACTCGATTGGGGCGAAAACCGTGCTTTGGTGCGTGCTGCCGAAGCCCGCTTGCAACAAAATGTGTTGCGCAAAGAAGAAGTACAACGCACTATAGAACGCGAAGTGCGCAACTTGGTGGACGATTTGAATAGCAGTCTTCGACGACTTCAACTCTTAGAGAAAAACGTGAAAGTAGCCGAAAAAAGTTTCGACATCACCCGCCAACGTTTCTCCGATGGCGATATCGACAGCCAAGCCCTTGCCCTGGAACGTACCCGCTTAAATAATGCTTACAATTCGCACCTTCGTGCCTATATCAACTATCAACTTAAATTAGCCGATATTATGCGCAAAACTTTTTACGATTTTCAGAAAAATGAAGAGATAAAATAAAAGCAGTGACCCCAAAATCCTCTTCGGACTTGAAAACCTAACTTACACATTTTAGGGGAAAATATAACTAACAATATAATATAGGAAGCTAATTTAATTTTCAAATTATTTATCATTAATTCACTGGATTATGAAAAAACTCTTTTCTTTTTTGTTGATTTTCTGTGCTATAACTGCAAATTATGCACAAACAAATGAGTTGAAACTTCCTGTAGTTTTTCACTCAGACCGAGGAAATCATTCCAATAGTTATCATGGGTTGCAAGGAGCTAAATTGGTACCTGATAAATCGAAGTATGCCGACCAATTAAAGAATTATTCAAATATCCGTGTAGAAGAAATCAGTATTTATTTCGCTGCGATTACAAGCATTTGGGACAATAGTTTCAGGCATACATTTAATTACGCTCTGGTAACAGACAGTAATGGAAACGAAAAAATAATCGTTGATGTGAATAACAATCGGAACTTCAACGACGACAAGGCTTTTAGTCGGGATACTGTAAGTTTTGAACGAAGACTTTCTCCTGAACTAATGAAGTCATTCGAGGTGGAGTACGATTGGGCTAAAAATGGAAAGAAGGTGAAACGACATGTAAGAGTCAGAATAATTTATAACGACATGCTAAAAATGTACCTTTACACTATGGATCATTATGGCATCGCTGACTTTTTCGGGAAGAAATTAGAAATAGTGTCGAATTCAGACTTAAGCTACGATAATTTTGAAATCTTCGAAGATACAGCTAGGTTTTCCATTGGGATTTCTAACAATAAGTATTTATTGCATAATGAAGATGTGTACCGAATCAAAGAAATTGATATAAACAAAGAACTACTGATTCTAGAGAAGGAAAACCTTCAATATTCAAAAACTCAATCGGCTCAAGTGGGATTTCGAGTACCTAGTTTTTCGGAACTAGAATGGTTTACTAAAGACACTATTTCCATTGATAAACTTAAAGGTAAATACATTTTCCTAGATATGTGGACTCCTTGGTGCGGACCTTGCATCAAAGAACTACCTAATATCAGGAAACTTTACGATAAAGCGAATACCGAAAAAATCGCTTTTATTGCTGTGGTAGGCGAAGATGAACACGAAAAGATCAATAAAATAATCAAAACTACGGGCTTAAACTGGCCACTTGTGGAGAATAATTCGAAAAACAAGATTTTCAATAAGTTTAAAGTAAATTCATATCCAACTACTTTGCTTATAGATCCAAATGGAATTATTATAAAATTTGGTTTCAGTGTGACAGAGTTAGAGAAATTTTTAGAAGAGTATAAGTTGTTAAATTGAGTTTGACGGACTACGAAAACTTATGCGAAATATTACCATAGTTTATATCTGAGACCTTACAGATTTCAGAAAACTGTTAGGACTAAAAATCATTTGATTAATAATAAAGGCATCATCAACATTGCTCTAACCAACAACACATTCACAAGCAACCCAGTGAAAGCCATTGCCGTTTTGTGGGGAGCTAAAAACAATACACATTCCAACAATAAAGTCAGCAATTCGGGTGAGATTAAAATAGAAGAAAACATCACACTAAAAATGATGTATTGATACTCGAGACTTAAACTCTGATACTTTAAGAGCTATCGAATTATTTCATTTTATTCTGAAATAATTCGGTGGTTTTGTGTGAAAAATAAAACCATATCTTTGCATTATCATAATAATAATCACATGAAATTTCCAAAACGCAGTTTGTTGCTTTTACTCTGTTTAGTCTATGCCAGTGCAGGGTTTTCACAAAAAAGCAGTTTGAATGTGGGCTTTTCTTTACTCGGCTTCAAGGATAGTAACCCTTACGGTGGCGGCTTACATATGGGCTATGAATATCAAATTCCGAAAGTCGACTTTTTTGCATTGGAGGCTCGTGTCGGTGCTGGTTTCTTGGTGGGCGACGGACTCTATCAGACAAATCCTATTAGGGAATGGGACTACAAAGCCAACTACTTGATGGTTGGTATTATTCCCAGGTTTTACTATTGTGTGGCTGAGGAATTGTATATATTTCTCGATCCAGAAATTGGGCTGGCACTTATTTCAGGTTCTACTTATTTTCAAGAACAAAACCGCTGGGACAAAACCAAAACATTTAATTATCAGTATTATGGTTTAAGAGTGGGGGTAAAAGTACCAATAAACGAAAAGCTTAATCTATCATTATCAGTTGGATATATGTCGATGGATATTACCGACTTAATGAATAGCAATCTCTCCACTATCAGTTATCGTTTCAAAAAACAAACCATCGATTTCGGAACTTCATTTACATTTCATGTAGTGTTGTAGCGTAATTTTATCAAGATTATTTACCCAAACGTTTAAATCCAAATAAATCAATTAACTTTAATTTTTTCGCCTGGGCCTACATCTTTTCTGCTTTCTCTTTTGATTCTGAACTTTATATATTCTTCCATTTTTTCTGATCCTATAATGCTACTTAAATCTGCGTCTTCCTCAGCTCGTAGTTCTTCTAATTTTGCTTTGCGATCATCGCCATTTAGTCCATCTCTTTTTAAATCAGCTCGGACAACATCACGTTTAAAGTCCACTTTGGCAAAGTAGTTTTCGAGTGTGTAAATTTGGGAATTTGGCAACTTCAATTGTTTAGCTAGGCGTGTAGCTCGTTCCTTAGGCGTGGCCTGTATGACTACGGTTTCAGCCTGAATAGTTTTTGATCGTTGATTTTGTGCAACTATAGATGTGCCAACTGTTAAGAGAGCCACTAAAACCAGCATTATATACTTTTTCATAAATTTGATTTTTTTGAAATGAAATTGTTAGTTATTATCTTCAGTTTTGACTGTTATTTCATTATAAGGTTTAATGTTGGGATATTAAACAAGTAATAAGACTAAACCTAGAATGGAATTATGGTTATTAAATCCATCGTCAAGGTTTTTAAATTTAAAATTTTGTATATTTGCCCCTTCATAAAATTAATTAGTATAATCCCA
>JBBRHJ010000331.1:0-3816 GCA_038222885.1 Bacteroidales bacterium
GGTTCCAAATCAACGATATGAGATTATTGCAGAACTGGTAAGTACTTATTTGAAACAAATTGCTCCGGATACTGTTCGTATTGAGGTTCAGAATTTACACGGTGCTCAGAGTTATGTTTGTCCGATTGATTCAAAGGGGTATAAAGTTGCAGAACTAGCGTATACTAAAGTGTTCGGTAAAAAACCGCTTCCGGTTAGACGTGGAGGAAGTATTGGAGTAATTCCCATTTTTGAAAAAGTACTTCATGTAAAACCTATCTTGATGGGATTTGGCCTCGAATCGGATGCAATTCATTCGCCGAATGAAAATTTTCCGGTTGAATTATTTCAAAAAGGAATAGAAACCATCGTGGAATTTTACAGAGAATATTCACGCGCAAACTCACTTTACAATTTGCAAATATAAATGTACTTAAAAATGAATCGTGTACTATTAATAGTTTGAAAAAATACAATTTTATTAGTTTTTGAATAAATTGTATATCAAACACTTACAATTTAACACGAATAAATTTCAGATTATATAAAAAAATACTTTGGAAATAATTTTGTTATTCAAAAAGAAAGTACTACGTTTATTGCACTTTAGAAATCAAATTTTTAAAAACAATTCTAATACTTATTGTCATGACGAAAACGATAACATTCAACGAACTACGTAAAGTGAAGGATTCGCTTCCAAGCGGTAGTATGACCAAGATCGCAGAAGAACTTGGTCTGGAAAAGGAAACAGTACGCAATTATTTCGGTGGTCACAATTACAAAGATGGTAAAAGTGCAGGTGTACATATAGAACCGGGACCCGATGGAGGTTTAGTAATGTTAGATGATACGCTTATTCTCGATTTGGCAAAACGCATTTTAGAAGAGCAAAAGGCATAACAAGTAGTAAAAATGGTCAGAAAGCAGTGCTAATCTAAGTCACTGCTTTCTTTTTATTCCAAAAACGGAACAATAATTCAAAACGAAATTATATATTTGATAAAAAAAAAGGACAAAAACACGATGGCACACCTGCATTTGGGAATAATGGCCTACTGGGTGGTCAATACAGTGCGATACCAATTAAAGCAAAATGGGATTAATTCTGGTTGGAAAGAAATTGTTCGTATCATGAATACCCAAAAAGCCGTTAGCACACTGGCTCAAAATCACGTTGAAGAAGTTATCAAAATCAGGCGATGCTCAGAACCAAACCAAAAGGTCACACAACTATTACGATGCCCTAAAATACAAATACGCTCCCTTTAAAAATAAAAAATCTGTAGTACACAAATCGAAACTCGAAGACTCGCAACTTATTGAACAGCAAATTTTTTGGTCGGATTGGCTGCAAAATGGGTTAAATTACAAAAATGTAGCAAAACGCAATACAAACGTTTTCTTAGCATATAATACCAACTGAATTTTTATTTCAGTCCAAAGTCATCTTTGGTATAATGCCGATGCATTGAAATAACCAGTACAATTAGACGCAGTCGACATTGGACTGAATTATTTCTGCAATCGGTATAACTCTTCTGATTTTGAATAGTTCAAATGAGTGTATATAAAAAAGTAAACCCGAAAAGAATTCCGGATTAACTGAACTGATTTTTTCGGTTAAAGACTAATAGCTGAACCCAAGTTTGGTAAGTCCTGCCTGAACGTTTTGGTTTTGCATAAACAAATTCCAAAGTAATCTGGTACGGTAATTTTCAATCATAATCACTATCGGTCCCTGATCAATAGCCAGATACGAATCGGCAAACCAACGTTTATTCAGGCTGAATGCATCTTTAAATCCATAATTACCCCAGATTTGATCTCCCAATGTATAATAAAAGAAATGCAATGCCTGCATGCTTTCAACCGGAGTGTAAGGAAAAGACGAAAGTGCTGCCGTTGGAGCAATGACACCTACATCATTATTTGGTGACGAAGCTGTATAACCATTTGGAATATCGCTTGCGGTAAGTCCCCAACAATTTGTGCTGTACCCATAGTTTTTATGTGGATTGGCAACACAATATTGATAATTGATTTTTGCATGCGCTATATTTTGTTGCCAATAGTTGGCATAAGCGTCTGATAAGTTGGTTGGATTCAATCCCAAAAACGAATAATGAGTGAAAAAGAGTGGTCCGCCTTTATCTTCACCAAGCGGGAGCGTTATATCATAAAATGTCTTGCCGTTTTTTATTGCACCGTTTCGCGCCCAACCGTTATCGTAAACCGATTTAGTAATTGGATATGTGGGAGATGAGGCCGCTAGAACGTAAATGATTAAACCTTCGTTCCAACCGGTAATTTGCATATTTAAATCCCAATTATAAGTTGGTGACCAGTGCCAAAAAAGTTTTTGTTGACCATTTTGCTGAAACCAAGTCCATTCTACATTTTCCCACAATGTTTGAATCTTAGCGCACATCGCTTTTTCATCAGCATTTCCGTTTTTAAAATAGGACTGAACCGTAAGCAATCCCTGTATCATAAAAGCCGTTTCAACCAGATCGGCTCCATTATCTTTTGTGCTGAATGGCTGGACTTTACCGGTTGTTCCGTTCATCCAATGTGGAAAAGCACCGTGAAACTTATCGGTTGTAGAAAGACTCAGGAAGTTGACGATTTTATTCATGCGATCCAGTCCTTCGGAACGTGTAATAAAACCGCGCTCGATAGCTACTGGAATGGTCATAATACCAAAACCGGAACCGCCGGAAGTTACCGTTTCGCCCGAACCAAGCCGTTCGCGTGCTAAACCAGAAACAGGATGCGCATAACTCCAGAAATAATCAAAAGTTTTTTTTTGAACTAAAGTAAGTAAGCTGTCGTCGGAAATGATCGGAAATTTGGGAGTAGGATCTAAAGCTGTAATAAAAGAGAACTGATAGGGGTCGATAATTTTCACACCCAGATTTTCACCATCAATAATTGATAGTGTATAAGTTGCGTAATAATTCAGTTTTTTTTGAATTTTAAAAGTCAGTTTTTTTGAAGCAGTATCGGGTAAAATTGTGTAAGAAGAATCAACGCCATTGCTGATACTGATTTTAGAAGAGTTCAATTTACTCTTATCGATGGTAGATGAAAAATTAAGTTGAATAACGATTGAATCTATTGGCACTTCATTTATGTAAGCTCCGTTGTAAACCTGATTTCCATTAATACTTGCCGATTCAATATAAATATTGGTAAGTGGAAGTATTACAGGCTCTTGCTTGCACGAAAGCATAAATAAAAGTATGCATATATGAATGACAAATCGTAATTTCATGATTGTTTTTTTATAAAAATACAGGGAGAACGTAAAAACATCCTCCCTGTGGAAAAGAGAATTTATTTCAATTAGTTGATGACAGTGATTTCAGCATCGTACAATTCTTTAACTTCAGCATCTGTCAGCGCTTTGTTATAAATCCGGATTTCATCAATCATTCCAGGATAATAAACCATCCACGCATCAGTTGCAGTGCCAGCAGCAAGTTTCCACCATGCGCCAATGTCAAATTTGGTCATTTCAGCTCCAAATGTCAATGCACCTAATTTTGGTTGTACACCATTAACTTCACCGTCAGCCCATTTCACCTGATTTTTAACTAAAACTCCGTTAGCATAATACGACATGGTAGATGTTGTTTTGTTGTAAGAACTTACAATATGTACCCACTTGTCACTCAAAAAAGCTTTGTTATGCAAATAAAAATCCTGACCTTTCCAAGTGGTTGCTGAATTATACAAATAAGATTTCAACGCCAGTGAATCGGCATTCGATCCACTTTCAATAATGAAATCTAAATTTCCCATATTGGCATCACCACCATTTAACGAGAAAGC
>JBBRHJ010000332.1:0-3784 GCA_038222885.1 Bacteroidales bacterium
TTTTGTTGACCATCCTGATTTTTGGACAAAACCTCCAAAAAACAGACAAGAAACACTTGAATACGCCCTGGATTTACCAGCTGACTTTGAACCAAGTGAAGATTATGGTTATTCAAATACCAATTATATGTTGATTGAGGATCTCATTGATAAAACGTTGGGCTATCCCCACCAGCAATATATAAAAGAGGAAATCCTGATACCACTCGGGCTGAAACATACTTTCGGTTCGCAAAGTGAAGTGGATATAGATGATGTGATGAGTGGCTATTATGTTGGAGTTGAAACTGATTTCAAAACTGAAGATACAGGTTTAATGCTAGCTACAGCAGAAGATGTGGGTTTATTCTTGCGCGCATTAAACGATGGTTCGGTGTTTAATGAAGGTGAACAGGAAATCTATTCGTCCATTTATGTGTACGAACATACAGGTCTGCTTGTTGGCTATCAGAGTATTGCCAAATACCACAAAGACATGGACATGGTTGTCATTCAATTCAATAATACATCTAATTTTGATGGATATGACTGGAATTTAGCGGAAATCATTTATAACCGAATTGTCAAAATACTAAGGAATAAAAAAAGCGCCTAATCGAGTAGACGGCTCCGTCAGCTTTCACTGACGGAGTGCGTGCTTCGACAAGCTCAGTATCCGCCTCTAACACTGCAATTTCTCGCGTAATTGTGCACGGTCCTCGTATTCAGCGGTTCATTAGTGGGTAAATGCAATTCTTCGCAGGAAGCATATCGGGAAACTCCCGCCCTTGCGTATATTTGCGTGACTCAATTACCTTGCATTTAAGAATCATAGTGCAATAATTAAAAATTCAACGGATTGAAAAAAGAAAAAAAAATAAAAGTCATATTGAGCTTAGAAGCTAAAAATTAAAAAAAATCATATGGACATTAGAGTTTTAGAAACATTAATTGCAGTTGCTTCCTTCTTTATTTTAAGACTTGTGTCGATAAAATCACTTGCTAAAATTCAAAGAAAATACGACTATTCAAAATACAGAATAAGACCAATACAAAAGTCGATTAATTTATTCATTTTTATTACTCTCGTAATTGTAGTTATAGCAATTTGGGGTGTTCAACAAACAAATATTCTGACTTTCATTACTTCTGTTCTCACAGTTGTAGGGATTGCATTAGTTGCACAATGGTCAATACTTTCGAACATATCTTCAGCCGTAATCATTTTTATTAGCCATCCTGTTAAATTGGGAGAATCTATTACAATAATTGATAAGGATTTTGATATTAACGGACAAGTGTCAGACATTGGGCTGTTCTATGTAATTCTGAAGACAGAAAAAAATGAAAAAATAATGATTCCTAACAATATTTTCTTACAAAAAGCAACAAGGATAAATTTATGAAAGCAACAATGGTAATAATATCAATGGGCATTTTATTGCTTTTCTCAATTGTATCAAAAGCACAACTTAAATATGAAAGAGAATATAGGATAAAGTCCGAAATGATTCCGCAATCTGCAAAGGAGTTTGTCGATTCAATTGGTCCAGATTCGAAAATAAAATGGTATAAAGAAATAAGTCTTACCGATGTTTCTATCGAAGCTAAATTTAAATACAATAAGAAGAGGTTTAGTGTTGAATTTGACACATTGGGAATCATACAAGATATTGAATTTGTAATAGAAGAAAGAGAAATAGAACCAATTGTCTATAACAAAATGGAACGAAAACTTGATAGTTTATACCAAAAATGGAAATTTCAAAAGATACAAGAACATTACGGCGGAAGTTATAGCGATATCATCACTTCAATTCACAAAAATGAATCAAGAAAATTAGTAAATATTTATTATGAGATAGTCTTAAAAGGAAAAAAACTTGGCAATACCGAACAATATGAAATTACTTTTAATGAACAAGGAGAAATACAAAATACTCGTCAGATTATACAAGATAAAGCCGACCACCTTGAATATTAGAATCAAACTGCTGTTGGCTCTTTTGCTGCTTACATCCTCAAAAAATGTTTGGGCACAAACCCAAACCAGAGCTGGATTTTTACCTTCTATAAATTACAATCACAAAATAAACAAAGTTTGGGATGTAAATTTCAAGTTTGAATCAAGACATTTTGTGCTTGAAAACAATACTTCACCAAGCAGTGATTTTAAATATAGATATTCATTAAGTGATTTTTCAGCATTGGTCGGAAGAAAAGCAGGCTTAAATTCAAAAGTTGTTTTAGGATTTTTAACACGTATCGAACCTGATGCAGCATCCTTTAGAACAATTCAGCAATTTATATTTCAAACCAAGATTAATACCTTTCGGATAGCACACAGAATAGGTGCTGACCAAACCTTTGCTTCAAATGAATTTACTGAATTCAGATTAAGATATAGGTTAAGTGCCGAATTACCATTTGCAGGTCAAAAAGTTGATGTTAAAGAATTTTATTTCAAGTTCAATACAGAGGCACTCAATAGCATCCAAAACAATGTATATGATTTAGAATTTAGGATAGTTCCTAATATTGGTTTCGTAATCAATGAGCAACACAAGATAGAATTAGGAATAGACAATCGTTTTGATTCGTTTATTGGCAACCACACTCGTTTAACCTCTTGGATTACTGTAAATTGGTTTCTTTAAAATAACTGCTTAGGCAAAAATGCACGTTGCTGTTTTTGTATATCTAAAAAATATGCAATAATATGGTTTCATTTGAATGACTTTCAGAAATCCGCACTACTCAAAGCAAAACCTTAGTTTTCAAGCAAAAAAACAGAACAATTAAATGTAAAAACAGGTGTATATTTGTACAATTTAAAAATCTAAATTATGAAAAATCAATTAAAAAGAAGTGTTCTAATTATCGTGTCAATTGGATTATTTACAGCTTGTGCTGATATGAGCAAAAAAGTTGAAGAAAAGGTTAATAAGTTAATTGATAAAACAGAAAAGTTAGACTCGCTTGTAAACAAAGAGTTTGATAAAGTAAATGCTCTTGATTCATTAATAAATATGGAAAGTGATAAAGTAAAACAACTTGATTCATTAATTAATAAGTCATCTTCGAAAATTGATTCGATTGCAAATGAAAAAATTAATTTATTGAGGAAGATTATTAAATAACTACAGGAAAGAAATACACAACCATTTTAGAGTAAATCTAAAGACATTCATTTACAATTGGATTAAATTAGTAACTATATGATAATTCAAATTTTATTAGTTTGGAAGCAATTGTGCACGGTTCTCGTATTCAGCGGTTCATGAGTGGGAAAATGCTCCGATTAAAACTTGTTGCAAAACCAATAAATTGTCTGCACACATTTTCACTTTTGGCAAAGTAGGTAGTGAATAGCAAACATTTTTCTACCTTTACTGTCATGCAAATCATTCAGGGAATAGATGAGAAAGATCTGATTGTTAGGCTTAAAAACGGAGATCAAACCGCATTTGAGTTGTTGTTCCATTTTTATTACCCTGGATTGGTGATGTATGCCGTACAATTTACAACCGACCGGATGGAAGCCGAAGAAATTGTGCAGGATTTTTTTGTCAGGTTCTGGCAGAGGCATCAGCAAATTATTCCTTCCGATTCGTTGAAAAGTTACCTGTTTTTATCGGTCAAAAATGGCAGCCTGAACTTTTTAAAACACAAAAAGATCGAAGAAAAGTACATCAGGTCAATGACCGAACTTTCCAACAATCATTTGGTTTACGATCCTGATTTGTATATTGCCTCTGAACTTCAGGATAAAATAAAGAATGCAATTGACCTTCTTCCTGAAAAA
>JBBRHJ010000333.1:0-3769 GCA_038222885.1 Bacteroidales bacterium
CCGGAAGAACCCACGGTTTTTGTAACATCCGCCTGCGCCTGAAAAGTAAATTGCCCAATGAATAAGACAAGGGCGAAAAGTAGCGTTTTTGTTGTTTTCATATCATTTTTATTTAAAGTTTTCATTGTTTGAAACTAAAAAAAGAAAAAAGTATATTGAGTGTTTAAATTATACTATTGAAAAAGTGAATAAAAATAGAGAAAAATCTGACCCTCAACCCCCAAATGGGGCTAAAAGACGCAGTTTATAAAAATCACAAATTCGTAAATCGTCTTAATATTTTACTTATAAATCGGTTAACTAAATTACATATTCTTCAAACTCTCTTTTTCTAGAAGCATCCCTTCTTTACGAGCTACTAATGCTTCTCGAATTTCGTTTGCTTTTGCTTCGTTAATATTGTATTTCCAAATAATTATTATAGCTATTATTCCACTAGCAATAGGAATTATAATGTCCGCAATTCTTAAATTTGTAATCGTATCAGCAGTTTGAACCTTCACTGCTTCATTAAAACCAATATAATGTAACACCACACCACTTAATAACATAGCAGCAGCAGTGCCGAGCTTTACCATCCACCAATATACTGCACCAAAAGTAGCTTCGCGCCGTTCGCCATTATTCAGTTCATCTAAATCGCACACATCGGCTGTCATAGACATCATCAAGGTAAACAAGCCACCAATCCCAAACGAAAGGAACGGGATAGGCATAAACATCAACCAAGGATGTGCAGGATTAAATCCCCACCATTTGAGGGCATAACCAATCATAGAAAGCAAGGTGGCGATGATAAAGGCATTTTTCTTCCCTACTTTTTCTGAAATAAAAGTAACAATGGGAATTACCAAAAAAGCAGTTGCAAGTGAACTTACAGTTCCAAACCAAGCGGGCCAGGTTCCGGCTGCATCGGTATTTCCATTAAAAAGATAATACACAATAATAAAGAAGGCAAATTGTGCAATGGTCTGAAAACCATTGAAAATAAGGAAGGTGGCAGCACAAAGTTTTACAAAAGGTTTGTTTTTCAGGGTGAGTTTTATTCCTGTGAAAAACTTTTTGGAGTTAGCGGCTAAATCTTTCATCGACAAATCAACCAACTTATCTTTGTCAATGTCTACTTTTTCTTTGTTGAAAAGTGCAGGCATGATTCCTAAAATCATACACAAAGCACCTACCCATATAGAAAGACTTCGCGCCCCTTCGGGTGCCGAATCATATATATTTTTGTTGTAAATAATCACCCAAAACCAAGGGGCAATCATCCAGGCTATTTGTCCCATAAATTGTGAAACAGCCATTAAGCGGGTTCTTTCATTATAATCTGAGGTCATTTCGTAGCCAAGTCCAATAAGTGGTGCAGCAAAAATCGTATAACCGATATAAAAGAACATGGAAACGATTAGGAAATAGAAGAAATTGTAAAGTTCTGAATTTTGTGGATTCAGTTGCCACATAACCATAAAGGAAAGCCCTGAAATAACAGCTCCTAAAAGAATATAAGGTTTGCGACGTCCCCATTTTGATTTGGTATTGTCGGACACAAAGCCCATAATTGGGTCGATTAAAGCATCCAAAAATCGTGGAAGTGCGCCAAGTAAACCGGCCAAAATCGGATTCATGCCCAAGGACATAATTAACACGACCATAAATACGCCCAAAGCAGCCGGAAACAACTGGTTTGCCAAATGTCCTGAACCAAAAGCAATTTTTTGTCCGAAAGGAACTATATCATTGGAAGCTGTTTTAATGTGTGCCATAGAATGTGTTAGAAATAATATTGTTAAATGAGTAAATATTAGTAAACGAGGAAACAAGGAAACGAGTTAACAAGGATACAAGTAAACAGGTTAACAAGGATACAAGTAAACGAGTTAACAAGGATACAAGTAAACGAGGAAACAAGTTAACAAGGATACAAGGAAACGAGTACACAAGTCTGATGTAATATTTTCTTAAATATCGACCCATTCGCTTAAAGCGAAGGGGTCGATAATAAAGAGTGAACTTATAATTTTACAATTTTTTGAGTTGTACTTCTACCGTCAGCCAATTTTAAGCTTACAAAATAGTTACCTGCATTGAATTTACTCATATCAATAGTTGTTTCAGTATTATTTACAGAAACTACTTTGACTATCTGACCCACTAAATTGTGAACAATAATTTGATTGATTATTTGTGCTGATTTAATATGTAATTTATCTTGAACTGGGTTTGGATAAACAGATTGTTCATTTTCAGAAGGACTTCCGATTGCTGTTTGAGTATTACAATTATCACCCACTTTATACGAAATGTATTTAGTTACAGACATTCCTCCCGAAAAAGCAAATTTACAGGCATAACTAATTGTAGAACCGGCAGTCAGACCACCCAACATGGCGGTAAATCTTTTTGTTCCCGGTACATTGGTCATGGCTGACTCTCCAAAAGGAGTTTGTTTCCACAAATAAGCAACCACACCAACCTTATCATCCAATAATTCAAAAGTTATATACACGGTTGTTCCAACTGTTTCAAACGAATAATTATAACCTAAGCTGAATGATCCCTGAGTTGCTTGAGTTGAAGTTCCAGAACACATCATTAACTGTGAAATAGTTACATTTACCGGTGCTGAAATTCCTACAGCCCCTTGGTTATCGGTAGCTTTTGCTGTAAGAACATAATTATTAACTGTCGGTGTCCACTGAATACTGTATGGCGCTGTTGTTACACTTTGTATCAATGTTGTTCCCTGATAGAAATCTACTTTTTGAATGGTTCCATCAAAATCGCTGGCATTAGCAGAAATTGTTACAGTTTTTCCTTCGGTATAAGTAGAATTAGTAAGTGGCGTATTGATAGAAATAACTGGTATAACATTGGTTGTAGATGTCACCATCACCATTACTTCATCGATAGAAGAACGTGAATCCGGATTTGTAACTGTCAGTTTGAATTTATACATTCCTTCTGCTAAACCGCTAATATTTGGTTTTGCAACCGTATTAGTAGAAATTGTTACTACGGTCGGCCCGTAAATTTGTTCCCATTTATACGTTAATGTTTTCGCAGCTGATTCTGAACTTGCAGAAGCATCAAGCGAAACTGTTGTGGCCGGTAAAACCACTTTTACATCGGTTCCTGCATTCGCAGTTGGGTAACTGAATGCGACTTCTCCTGTTTTTGCAAAAGTCATCTTTCCCAAATTAAATTCACCGGATGTAAATGCAACTTTCAACAGATGTTGTCCCGCAATCAATGGAATGTCAGCAACTGTTTTTGTAGCCCAGGCATTCCAAACGCTTGTAGAAGTTGAAGGAACGGCAATATCGCTTGAAATGGTTTGTCCATCTATTTCCAAATGGAATGGCCCACCACCGGCTGAATTACCTGAAGCATACCGGAAATCAAATGAATACAGACCCGATTGCGTCACATTCACTGTATATTCCATCCATTCGCCGGATGCAATATTAGTGACAACAGCACCTTCGGTAGCATCCATTGAAGCATCAACGGATTCATCCAATCTAAAATCACCAGTATTGGCTGAAGTGACATCCATATAGGAAATATTTTGACCTTTTCCGCCTTCAAAATAATCGTATTTTCCGGCTTCAATTGTACCGGGAATTGTCCATGCAGTTCCACCATAAGGCAATTGATTTCCTACCAACACCTGAGCAGTATTCGTAACACTGAATTTCACACCATCAAATAATCTGGCATAAAAATTACGTGTTCCCATTTGTAAATCAGTAGCAGTCAAAATATAAGG
>JBBRHJ010000334.1:0-3768 GCA_038222885.1 Bacteroidales bacterium
TGGCGATGCTAATTGGCTGGTTGTCTTAGGTTTTAGCTTTGAAAGTGATATCGAAGGCAGTACACAAACCATGAGTTTAGGCACTTTTGAAGTTACCAAATGCCGTATCCACGATGACTTATTACAGGATGGACTCAAAAAGAAACCTGCCAAATCAGCAGCCAGCTTTGTTACGATTGGAGAGCCTGATATTGCTGTACACAAATCGGGAAATACTATTACAGTAGAAATACAAGGATTGGATATTTACGACCCGATAAAAGACCTTGTAAATGCCCGTAGCATTCACGATATTGCCTATTGGATGGTGGATGACGACTATGATGGAAGCAATTTTGTGGTAAAACAGGTTTTCTTCTGTGGAGGCGAGAAAGATGAATTCACTAAATGGGAAAAAGGATTAAATTCTTTATACAAAGACAATACAAAAAAGAAAGTGGAGAAAACCCTCAAGATAGAAATCGACGATGAAGCATTCGACCGCTTGTATGGTCATATTTCACATCCAATCGAGATAAAATCGAAAGGTCAAAAAGTAGCTGTAAGAGTGATTAGTCAGTTTGGAGAAGAAACCACGAAAGTAATAACTTTAGGTTAAGTTTATTCCGCCACCATTAAAAAGAAACAGCATTTAGAAGAAATCTCGCAGAAGTTGAAACCGGGGTTAAAGGTGGAGGTGGTTTGATACGAACACAGACCTAACAGGTTTCGGAAACCTGTTAGGTCTTATGAAAAATAAAAATCCGCATGATAAGTAAGAACTGAATAGTCAATCAAATGAAAATTACTACATTTGTATTCAAATTGACAGATTGTTATGTTTTATTATCGAAGAAAAATAATATTGGCGTTATTGCAAAAGTTCAACGGTGAACTTTTGTCAACTCCATTTCAGAAATACCTATTCCTGCTCACCCGTTTACAAAAGGAAAAATCATTTGATTTTATACCCTATAAATTTGGATGTTATTCGTTACATGCCAATCAGGATTTAATGGTATTGGAGAAAATGGGATACATTAAAAGAGACCAAAATAAGAATTCAATTACATGGCAGTTGGTTAGTAATGATAATTTTATAAGCTTATTAAAAGCCGATGATCAAGCAATTTTAAATAACATACATCGTTCGTTTGGTCATTTTCGCACCAATGATTTAATAAAGCATACTTACATTAATTATCCTTTTTGGGCTATTAATAGCTCTATCCTCAATGATGTGTTGAGTACTGAAGAAAAAGAAAAAGTACTGGAGCAAAAAAAACTTTCTAATTCTAATTGCCTCTTTACGATAGGGTATGAAGGTGTTTCGCTCGAAACCTATATAAATAAACTTATAATAAACGACATAAAAGTGCTCTGTGATGTACGCAAGAACTCTTATAGCCAGAAATGGGGCTTTTCGAAAAACACCTTGCAAGATGCATGTGAAAAAGTAAATATTAAATACATACATATTCCGCAATTAGGAATTGAGTCGGGAGAAAGGCAGGAACTAAACAATTTGAACGATTATAAACGATTATTCGCTACCTACGAAGTATCAACATTGGTTGACAACAACGATTATCTTTTGAATTTAGCCGAAATAGTAAACTCTTATCATCGGGTAGCGCTAACCTGCTTCGAAAAAGATGTACAAATGTGCCACAGAGGTATAGTTGCTGCACAATTAATGAAACTGGATTTACTTGCATCATATCACCGTAAAGATTTGTAAAATGCCACGATTCAAAATCCTACTCACGGTTACCACCTATCCTTTGCCATCACGTAGTTACGATGAGTTAGTTTGTACTGCCGGAGTTTTAGAGGATGGTACATGGGTTCGCATTTACCCCATGCCACTTAGTTTTTTGCGCGAGCAGAAAAAAAATGGCAAACTACCTGTAAACAAATATACCTGGATTGAATTAGACCTCCGCCGACGTGATGATAGTGATTTCCGCCCCGAAAGTCACTCGCCTGTGGATTATGAATTTAGGGATTTAAAAATTCTTGAACATTTGGAATCAACCCATTTTTGGGCAAAAAGAAAAGAGTTTTGTCTGAAAAATGTTTACACAAACCTTACAAAACTTATTAACGACTCTCAAAAGCCAACAAATACATCATTGGCAACCTTTAAGCCAACAAAAATTACTGATTTCGTTATTGAGCAAGATGAACGTGAATGGAAAGACAAATGGAAGGCTCAGTTTGTTCAATATCAGTTGAATTTTGATAATCCAGAAGAAGCAATACTGCGTAGTATTCCAGATAAAATGCCCTATCGTTTTTCGTATCGATTTGTAGATGATGAAAGACGAGAAAGTACATTAATGATTGAGGACTGGGAAATTGTACAACTTTATTGGAATTCTCTGAAAAACAGTGATTCTAAGAGTGAAGTTGAAGCTTGTAAAAAGGTGAAAATGAAATATTTTGACACCTTTACTACTAAGCATGATATCTATCTTTTCTTAGGGAGTCAGCGAACTATGCATATTCAGCGAGCTCGTAATCCATTTGTCATTATTGGTGTATTTTATCCATTGAAAGATTTAGCCAATAAAAATCAATTGGAGTTGTGGTGAAAATCTCTAAAACTAAAGACGATTGCTACAACCAGCACGAATTATCGGGTGGTAATCCGATTCTCACCCATTACTCCCCCATTAAAAAGAAACAGCCATTAGAAGAAATATCGCAGAAGTTGAAACCGGGGTTAAAGGTGGAGGTGGTGTGATTCGCACACAGACCTAACAGGTTTCGGAAACCTGTTAGGTCTTTTTAGTTAATGTAAACCTATATCTGATTCTCGAGTTAGATTTTATTATCAACTACGATATTAAGTACCGTATGGGTAAAGAGTTGGAGGGGGAAGAGGAATAAATAGATGCCTGAATATTTAGGAAATATTGCATTGCTTAAGGAGCATAAAAATCGCTTTTTTAAGTTCAAGAAATATAGCTGCACAAGCTGCGTTGGCTTGTTATGATTGGGCCACAGTGCAGCGTAATGAGGGAAATTGTGTTATTAGTGGCTTTCATAGTCAGTTAGAAAAAGACGTTCTTCACTTCTTATTGAAAGGCAAACAACCGGTAATCATGGTACTTGGCAGGACATTGTACAAAAAACTTCCTGAGGAATTAAAACTGCCGCTTGACGATGGACGATTACTTATTATTTCTCCTGTTTCACACTCTATTAAAAGACAATCCCCACAAAGTTGTGCTTTTCGAAACAGATATATTATTGAAAATGCGGACGAAATTGTTTTTGGTTCGTTGGATAAAAACGGAATGTTATTTCCATTGTATCTGGACGCTTTAGAGAATGGAAAGAGGATCAGCGTAATCGATAGCAACAAAATTAAATAAAGAATTTGAATCTTCAATTAAAAGCTGCGATTAGACAAAAAAACCACTTCATTTGATTGTGGTGGTTTTTTTGTGTTGAAAAACCAAAGTTTCAGTAGTGTTTCAGTATAAAATCAAGAAAACCCTCACAATCTATTGATTATGAGGGTTCTTCTTCTTGACAGTGGTACCCGAAGCGGGACTTGAACCCGCACAGCCGTGAAGCCAAAGGATTTTAAGTCCTTCGTGTCTACCATTCCACCATCCGGGCAGAATAAGACTATTTTTTGAGCGAAAGACGGGACTCGAACCCGCGACCCCGACCTTGGCAAGGTCGTGCTCTACCAACTGAGCTACTTTCGCAATTTTTATTATTATTGTTTGATTATTTTAAATAATCAAAATGCTTTACTCTCAAAGCGGCTGC
>JBBRHJ010000335.1:0-3763 GCA_038222885.1 Bacteroidales bacterium
AGCCAAAACTTCACCTTTCGAAGGTTTCTCTTTTGCTGAATCTGGAATAATTAGTCCTCCAATTGTTTTTTCTTCTGCAGGTGCAGGTTTTACCAACACACGGTCGGCTAATGGTTTAATGTTCATAATTCTTAAAATTTAGTAATTATTTATTTGAATTCTATTATTTATTTATTTATTTGCATTTCCAGGTAATAACGTAATGTAAATCGCCATTCGGCTTCATTTTTTCTGTTTTATGTTGCATCCACGTTCCATTCAAACCAGTTTTTAGGCTAACAAGTTCAAAATGACTCATTGCGATTCCCATGTCAATATCATGCATTCCCTTCGATTCGTATGCAAGATTCGTTATTTTTTTGAAAAAATGAAATTCGTTGGTTACACTGCTATAGAAAATACGCCAGGGTTGAGTGTTGCCTGATGAAGGTGCCATACGCATCATTTCTAAGGCTTCAGTATACAAATTTACACTTTCTGAATTTAAAACATCTCCTGTTTCGTAATTAAAAAAGAGCATCTCCCACGATTTTCGTTTATTTGCGCCGACAGCTTTACGAATAAGTTTCTCTTTTACCGGCATTTTTTCTTTAGCATATCCAATCACAACAATAGCTGGAATAACTAGATTATTATCTACCTGAATATCATTGAAATATTCTTTGTCGAACATGCCAACCCAACAAGTTCCCAATTTTAGTTCGGTGGCTTTTAGCACAATTTTTTCCAACAAATATCCGTAGTTGGTTCGCGAAATTGCTGTTGGATTTGTTTTTCCGAAAATATATGTTTTGTTGTTACGGATTAAGCCGTAAGGAATCTTCATGGGTGTTTTCGACACACTTTTTTCGAATAAAACAAAATCTATGGATTCTCCGTTGATCCCTGTTTTATTGGTATTTATAAATTCTTCCAATATCATACTGTCCGAAGGTTTTAAACTCTCAGAATTATAAGTTCTAGCTGATCTACGGTGTTGAATTGACTTTATAATATCCATGAATATCCTTAGTTTCAATAGGAAATTATAAATTGGTTTTAATCTCCTGATTCAAGCTTTGCGAAATTTGTGCCAAAACATAATCATGTCGGTTTTGACAGATACAACTGTTTTCGTTCAGAAAAAGTTATTGGAATGGCTGACAACTTGTCATTTCATAGTGGACGTTTTGCACAGATACAATATTTTATACCAGTCGTAGAGTAGGAGTGAAGGCGATTTTCTGCTAAGAAACCAACGGAGTAGCTGTTTTGTTAAATCAAATTTCAACGCAAATAGATGGGTAAGTCGATATTTTTTTATGTGGACGAATGTTGATAATAGTTTTGATTCTTCAGTCAGAAACGGATAATGTCCGGTTTGATAAAGTAAATACAAATTACGAGTGCCTTCTTCCGTTTTTCTTAAATAGGTTTTGTTGTCATCGAGTCCTTTATGTATCAACGGATTTTCAATTTGAATAAATTCATAGCCGAATTGCTGCAATTGATGTCCGAACAACATATCTTCATGTCCATATCCACGAATGTTTTCATCGAAACGAACGCGATTAAATATTGATTTGGAAATGAGAAAATTAAAAGTGGTAAAATTGTTTTTTCCACGTTCCGCAGCGGTTCGAGCTTCGCGTTTTCTGCCGTATGTCAGACGTAAACTGTAATCAGGATTTGATTCGTTTTGGTCATAGACAGTTCCTCCAATCACCACACATTCTTCGTTGCAAAAGGCCAAATATTTCTCAATAAAATATGCTGAACAAACTTCTGCGTCGCAATCCATAAAAAGTAAGTGATCGTATTTTGCTTCAGCGGCAAGTTTATTCCGTATTGCCGATCTGCCAATATTTTTTGTTAGCTGTATGTGTCTACAATTATCGAGTTTACAAATCAACTTATTCTCTTCAGTAAACTTATCAGAGCCATCTTCCATTACAATTATCTCAAAATCGACATACTGCTCCATCGCCTGATGTTGCAATTCAGTCACCAGTCGGGTAATGTTGTAGTTGAAAGTAGGAATTAAGATTGAAATCATCACAGTTTATTTATTTTTTCTGCCTTTTTGATAACAGAAATCAGCACTTGTTGCTCATTTTCCCAGCAAAGCTCTTTGGCGACTGAATCAAAATGATCCGTATTAATAGGAAAATTAAGCATCTTGTTTATTGTTTTAGCTAAAAATTCTGGTTCATAATGATCAACAAGTATTCCTGTTTTGTAAGTTTCGACAATTTTTGCTATTTCAGGAAAAAGAGTTGCTAATACTGGTGTGCCAGCTTGTAAATAATCGAAGATGCGATTAGGTAGTGCATAATAATAATTTAATCCTTTTTCTTCAAGTAAACAAAGTCCCAAATCAGCAGAAGAAGTATATTCGTGAAGTAGTTCAGCACGTATAGCACCCATAAACACAACTTGGTTTTCAATTCCTAATCTTTTAACTTGTTTTTCAAGTTTAGATCGAATATCACCATTCCCAATAATTACCAACATTGCATTTTCAACTTTTGGCATAGCCTCTATAACCCATTCTAAGCCTCTTCCAACATTTAAAGCACCTTGATATAAAATGATTTTTTTATTTGGATATGATAATTTAAAGGTTCGTTTTGGACTTCTGTATATAGGTACGTTCCTCACAACTTTAGTATCAATATTATATTTACGATTATAATAATTCGCAATAGATTGACAGACAGTTATTGTATTTGAAAGGCGTGGGATTAAATAATCCTCTACTTTTTGCCAAAACCATTTGATTGTAGGACGATTGATTAATTCAGGGACTTCAGAAAAAAGTTCGTGCGCATCAAAAATAAGTTTTTTATTACGAATTTTTGCTGCAAGAAACGCAGCCGGTAGTGAATCAAGATCATTTGCAAAGATCAGATCGACATTGATAAAAAGTAAATGAAAGAATAAACGTATATTATATTCAGCATAAAATTGTGGACCTTTACGGAACAAATGCTTTTTGCGAACTGTAAAATAAGGACGATTCAACGGCAGACTTTCGGGCAAAAGTCTTCCGTATTCTATAACAAAATATCCACAGTCTTGAAGTGTGATACAGGTTTTATGAACACGTTGATCGGTCGTTAAATCGTTTGTAACACAAACAATAGCCGTTTTCTGCATCTTATTTGGTTTGAAGAAATTTAATCAAATCTTTATACAATTTTCTGTGATAAGATTGTGGGGTTTTTTCAACTGATGTGTTGTGCCACAATAAAACTAATTCGCCATTATGACTTTCTACGCAATTTATCAATTGTTCACAGTATTGATAAGCATCGTGTGCGTTCATATACATATAACGCTTGTCATTTAATGTACTGTCCATAATAGCAAGTGAATGCAAAGTGAGAGATGAAATTGATTTTGTGTAGGGATTAATCCATTTTACTGGACGACAAGTTCCAAGTCTAAATCCGGCCATATCCGCGTAACCCATTGTGAAATCATCCGTAATTCCTGCATTTAATAGTTCTTGCATATCTTCAGGCTCACGGTTTCTCAGGTAATGATTACGGTTGAAGTTTGCATACCGCTGGGTGTGATGATCCAGTTTCTTTTTTTCTTCGGTAATTAATTCGGGATTTCCACCAGCAATATAACTAGTATGCAATCCTATTGTAATTCCTTTTCGTTTTGTATAACGAATCAAGTTTTTATAATCGGGATGAACCAAATTTGAAAACGGTCTGTCTTCTTTCCGCGTTCCACCGCCCGATCTTACAAAAAGTATTGTTTCGCAACGATC
>JBBRHJ010000336.1:0-3742 GCA_038222885.1 Bacteroidales bacterium
GCTTAAGACGCAGTCTTTTAAAAAAATCATATGGGTTTCTACTGTTGAAATAAAGCAATACTAATCAAAATCCCCCATTTGGGGGTTTGGGGGTCAAAAAAAGTAAAGAAAATATTTAAACTTGACTAAAGCAGATAAGCAATAATATTAAATATCCCAACTTATATAATGTATATTTACAATTTAATGTCGTTTAGTTAAGAATTCCAATATTATTTCAAATTTGTGGATCTTTGTGGTTTTGTGTCTTGGTGGCTATTTTTTATAATTGCCACAAAGGCTCTAAGTCCCAAAAAAAATCACTCACTAAACGATATTGATTTACAATTTTAGAGGCATAGAATTTAATAAATACTTGGAATTCAGGCTTCAAAAAGGCGAAAGCCTGTTTAAGACCTTATCTTGACGGCCATGTATCAATGGCATTTAGGAGCACAATATATTAAACCAAAAACTATGGATAAGCAAAACGAGGAAACCGAAAAGACTTTCTTTCAACGGACTTTGATATTTATCAAGAATACCACCAATATTCATCTTGATACCAATGAAGAGACCACTATTGAATCGATAAAAAAAGATATCGTTTTTAAAGGTTCTAATGTGTGGATTTTATTTTTTGCAGTAATTGTAGCTTCGGTGGGTTTGAACATGAACTCAACCGCAGTTATTATTGGTGCGATGCTTATTTCTCCGCTTATGGGACCTATCAATGGTGTGGGGTTGGCGATTGGGATTGATGATAATGTATTGCTTCGGAATTCGCTTTGGAATCTTCTTACCATGGTGATAATAAGCTTATTGGCATCTACAACCTACTTCTTGGTAAGTCCTATCAGTGATGCACAATCAGAATTGTTAGCACGTACCAATCCAACTATATTTGATGTGCTAATTGCATTCTTTGGTGGAATGGCAGGGATTGTAGCTGCCTCACGCAAAGAAAGTAAAATAACAATAATTTCCGGTGTAGCCATTGCTACTGCCCTGATGCCTCCACTTTGTACGGCTGGGTACGGATTAGCGAGTGGACAGTTCAGCTATTTCTTCGGTGCTTTCTATTTGTTTTTTATCAACTCATTCTTTATTGCTTTGGCCACCTTCTTAATGGTGAGGTACTTGGGATTCTCTACAATAAAATTCGTGAATCCGGCACGACGCAAAATCGTAAAAAGAACTATCACGATTTTCTCAATTATTGTCATAGCACCAAGTATCTATATAGCTTGGAACATGGTGAATGAAACCCGATTTAATTCTCAAGCTATCAAGTATGTACAGGAAATTCAGAAACTGGATATATTCAGCGATGTTGAAATTATTCAATCAAACAGAAGCTATTCCAGGAATGACAAGAAAATATCTATGTCGTTGATAGGTAAAGAGCTTTCCAAAAAACAAATAGATTATTTACGTGCTAAACTACTCGACTTTAATCTAGCTGATGCAAAATTAGTAATAAAACAAACTGGGGGTAACTTCGATATTAATGCCAATGGGGGAATTATAACCAATTTGTTTGACAAACAGGAACTGGCTCTGCAAAAGAAAGACTCCATAATCAATGAGTTAAAAGACAAACTTGCAGACGGAAGAATGAGAAAGATTGATGAAATTCAGATTGCCAAAGAGATTAAAACACAATATCCGAAAATCAAACAATTTTCCTATAGTAACTCAGTATTTACCAATACAAAAAATTTCAAGCAAGATACTGTACCCACTTTCTTTGTTGAATGGGATGGCAATGGTAAAAATCAGATTGCGAGCGTCAACAAGTGGATCAAAGTGCGGTTGAATTTGAATTCTGTGAAGATTATTGAGATTAAATAAAACAAATTTGAAACTGCCCCAAGCCCCTAAAGATATGTTTAATTACTTTAGACTCTTGAAAATCTCTTTATATATAAAAATCCAGCAAACCGCTCTTAACATCCTCTTTAGGGGCTTGGGGCCGATTGCTTCTTAGAATATCCTATGCATTTACACAAAATACTCCCTGCTGAATGGGCAAAACAAAGCATTGTTCAACTTACCTGGCCTCATGCCAATACTGATTGGAATTACATGCTCGATGAGGTCAACGAATGCTTCAAAAATATTGCTTTGGCAATAATTAAACAGCAAAATCTACTTATTGTATGTTCAAATGCAGCTGATGTTAAGGCATTGTTGGGAGATGTTGATTATACAAGAATTACTTTTGTAGAAACAGCTAGCAACGATACTTGGGCAAGAGACCACGGCGGAATTAGTGTGTTCGAGAATGGAGAAAGAACTATCTACGATTTCACATTCAATGGCTGGGGAAAGAAGTTTGATGCGCACTTGGACAATCAGATTACATATAAATTGGCTGAGGAAGGTGTTTTCGCTGAATCAAAGTATCAGAACATGAAACATTTTGTGCTTGAAGGTGGAAGTATTGAATCCGACGGGAAAGGGACTTTATTAACTACTAGTACCTGTTTATTGTCAGAAAATAGAAACGACTCTACAAAGGATGAAATTGAAGGAAAACTAAAAGAATTCTTTGGTGTTAGCAATGTTTTGTGGTTACATCACGGTTACTTGGCTGGTGACGACACTGACAGTCACATAGATACTTTAGCCCGACTTTGTCCGAACGACACAATAGCCTATGTGCAATGTAAGGACGAAAATGATGAGCATTTTGAGGAATTGCAAAAAATGGAGCTAGAATTACGAGCTTTCAAAAATGTGGAAGGCGAACCATTCAAGTTGCTAGCTTTGCCTATGGCCGATGCTGTGCACGATGAAGGTGAAAGACTACCAGCAACTTATGCTAATTTTCTGATAATCAACAATGCGGTTTTAGTACCTACTTATAATTCGCCAAAAGATAAAATTGCAATCGACCAATTACAATTAGTTTTTCCAGACAGGGGAGTAGTAGGAATAGACTGTTCTACATTGATTAAGCAACATGGATCTTTACATTGCGTTACTATGCAATATCCTTTATAATTCAAAATTATTTTATTGGAGTTATGTGTTAAGTAAGTTCTGACGCTAGCATTTGAAATGCGTCAAACCGCTTTAAGCGGTTGAACGCATAAGAGGGATTTAGAGGCTTGCAAAGTCTTAAATTCCCGTTTAGTATCTAGGCTCTCAAATTGATGTTTTTTTTGTACAATATAAATTGTTTTAACGTACTCTTCATATTGCAATTAATAGATAATCAACTTAATATAAAAATTCCATAAAAGAAAATTAATTTCAATTACTTTGTCTTTGTACTTTTGTCTAACATCTTTATTCTTGGTTCTTGGTTCTGGCTTGTCCAGCTTAGGATCCTACCAACTCCCCAGCACCAACCCTCACTATTTCAGGTTCATCGCCAGTACAATCAATGATGGTCGAATGTATAGATCCTCCAAAACCTCCGTCAACAACCAAATCGACCTGATGACCGTATCTTTCTTCAATTAATTCAGGATCGGTGAAATATTCTGTTGTGTTTTCGATGGTGAATATAGAACTTGTAGCCAAAGGGTTTCCCAATTCACGTACTATATCGAGTACTATATTATTCATAGGCATTCTGATACCTACTGTTTTTTTATTCTTATAAAGTTTTGGTAGTTTATTGCTCCCATTTAAAATAAAAGTAAACGGTCCAGGCAAGTTTTTTTTCATCAGCTTAAACGAAACGTCATCCATTTTGGCATACTCGCTCACCTCACTTAATTCAGAACAAATAAACGAAAGATTGGCACGA
>JBBRHJ010000337.1:0-3686 GCA_038222885.1 Bacteroidales bacterium
AGCTGCATAAATTGAATCGCATTGCGACAAATAAGAGCTATTCAGAATTACTGAAGGTATAAGTGGGACTACAGCTAGACAAACCCAGATAAACAGATTGGATTTATATTTCAATGTTGCAATTTTTCCGATAAAAAAAGCTGCAATATATTCAAAAACTACAGAAATGATTTTAATCGAAATTAAAGGATTAAGGCCTACTTTGGCAACTCCTATTAATAAATAAATATACGCTGGTGTATAATCATAAAAATTATATTTCAGTGATGATACAAAGCCATGTGTTTGTATAAAATCAACCCATTTCAGAAAAAAAACCGAATCTCCGGTTTTAATCGGGAACAACGCAACTTTGACAATTAAACTTATGATTATAAGTATAATCCAGATATATCTATGTCTTAAAAAGTCATAAGGTTTGATTAGTAATTTCATGTTGGATTATAAAAATTGATATTTAAAGTTATTATCGGAAATATTAGGATAGATGTTGGCAGAAAATACAAATTAGACCCTTATTAAACTGTTTTTACATTAGTAGTTAAACTTGCCAAACAATATGGTAAAGCTAAAGTCGAATACGAAATATCCGAAATTGCATCGCTAAATAAGTTTCCTGCTCCGGCTGTAATAATACTAACAAACTGAGAACCTAACATAAAAATAAGGATAAAAATGGAAGCATAACTAAACATTTGAGATTCGTTTTTCCAACGCATGGCTATAAAAATCCCCAAAACTATCATTAGTAATAAGTAATAGACATTCCCATTTCCTGTTTGAGCTATAAAAGGGTTATGCAGAAAAAAAGGCCAGTTGTTTATATCCCAGAATATAAATGGAGCCAAAAATAAGAAAGCAATAACTATAATTGATAATGGAAAAATGATTTTTCTTAATAACGAAAGTTTCAGGTATGGATGAAAAAAAAATAGTGCTACAGGAATAATAGCTGACAATCGGGTTGATGCAATCGCACCACAAAGTAAAATTGAAATAAAAAAACTGTTCTCCAAAGTACGATTTGTCTTTAAAAACCATAATATTATCATAAAGACAAACAATCCATTACTTAGTGAATCACTTCTAACACTTACTTCATACCAATATGCAGGTGAAATGAGCAGTAAAAACAAGAAGAAAAAAGCCTTTCGGTAAGAGGAGAAATAATATCGAATGGCAAAGGCAGTGATAATTAGAAAAAAAATCAATTCCAAACCTACATCTCCCAAAAGATAAAAAGGGAAATTAACACAAAGCCAAAATGGGAATGAAGAAGTAAAACTATTCATCCGAAGATGTGTATGTGCTGCATAAGGATAATTTCCCTGTAGAAGACTATCCCAAAAGAAAGATAATGCTGACCAACGATCAATTCTAAGTGTGTACGGATCAACAATATAAAGTATAGTTCCTATCCCAAAAAGTGCCAAAGCCAAAATTGTCCAATATAAAATTTTTATTTTTTTTTCGGAAACTCGGGCTAAATATTTGTGAGACAGAATAAAAATTGAGAGACAAAATACGATATATATCGCCCAAACGAGAATAAAATTTATTCCTGATCTAGGAGCATATTTCAGAATAAAAAGTGAGTTTATAAGTAAAAAAACGATTAATTGGACTGCGTTGTTTTTATTTATTAATGATACTTTCTTCATAAAGAGTTAATACAAAAAAACCTTTAATTTATTACTAAAATTTTGGTTATTGAGCTTTGAGTTCCATCAGCATTTGCACATATTGCCAAATAAACACCTGTATTTACCTTTCTGCCGTGAACATCTTTTCCATCCCAGGTAGCAATACTTCCGTTGGACACAGTTTGACAAACTAGATTTCCATTCAGATCAGTGATTTTGACCTGTGTATCTGCAACCAAGCCTGTAATTGTGATAACTCCAGTATAACCCTGACGAACCGGATTCGGATATGCGTAAACATTGGAGAAAGTAGTTCCAGCTTCTACTGCATCACTTTGATAGGAAACGATTCCTTGTCCGGTTCCAAAGAAAACTTCACCTGATTTCGGATTAATGGCAATGGAAAGTATATCGTTTGATAAAAGCGGACTGTTTGAAACTGTAAAATGTTGAATGGTTTGCTGACCGTTTTCCGACATTAAATATACACCAGAAGTTTCTGTTCCAATCCATTTACGATTAGCTCCATCAATAGCAATTGATTTTATCTTTTCATTTGCAAGCAAATAATCAGCTAAACCAGTACTATCATATCGGGGGATTTTAACACGTGTGCACATAAAATCAGAGTCAAAGGCTTTGGATGGATTACTGAATAATATTGGTCCTTGTTCCGTTCCTATCCAGACAACACCATTTTTATCCTGAGCAATACTGCGAACTTCAGCTGGTGCAATCTGCACCAAAACCGTATGGTTTGTTTTATCTGTTTCCGTGTAGGTAAAAGTGGATAAAAATGTTGATTGATCGTCAGATTGATCAGTAAGTGTCCCTTTATCATCAAAAATTCCTAAACCAGCACCTGATCTTACGCTGAGTACCCATTTTTGATTAGGATTTTGATTGGAAATCAATATACTTCCCAGAGTCGGTTTATTCGAAACTCCAGTATAATTCAATTCTTTCCAGACTCCTTCAGCCGTTCGTATTTTTATGCCTGCCGCAACGCTTGTACTTGTAAATATTAAATTTCTATTTTGATCAAAAATTGCACCATCGAGTCGCATATAATCTGGATTCCCCGGGAAAATAGAAACTATATTGCTGTTTGATTCATCCCACAAATTAAAAAATTTATTGTCTTTGAATTCATATAAACCTGTGCCATAAGAAGGAACAAAAAAATGAGTATTATCTGTAGGGTCAACGGCTATATTCATAAAATCCAATGCATGTTTTCCTGTAGAAGCGACAATATCAGTATTTAAAATATTTGACCAGACACCTTTTTCATATATCATCACAACTCCCGGTATATTACTTTGAGCACTCCATCTTCCACCCGGAACAACAAATAATTTATCTCCTCCAAATGTCATACTCCAGGGAATATTAACCGCCGGACCTACCGGTTTATAATAATTCATTGTTGGCAAATCAGTTCCGGTTTGAGTATATGAAATTACACCCAAAGCATTCGCAGCAAACCAATAGCTGTTATTTTGTGAATCATATTCCGCATCAGTAAGTGTTCCTATATCAGAAACATTTTTTACATTAAACTGGTCATCAACAAGATATACCGAATTGGATGCAAATATATTCATTCGTCCATTGCTTACGTTGAAGTTAGTTACAGTTAAGTCCGGTTGAAATGATGACCATGAATTATCATTTGCTTGTTTATAAAGTTTTCCTCCCCGTAGCAAGAATAAGTTCCCCTTAAATGAATTTATTGCCTGAAAATCGCCGCTTCCGGGAAAGTCTGTTGTTGCTGTCCAAAATTCAAAGTTAACCAGATTAGGTTCTGTAACACTGGCTTTATAAATTTTTGAAGTACTCAGAGCATACAGTGTATTATTTAAAACAGTGGTATTAAGCACCTTTACTTCCGAAGCATTTGAACCAATATAATAAGTGTCAGCAACCTCCTTCCTTTGCATATTCAAAACAACAATACCAAAGTCACAAGCAAGATAGGCTTTATTCTGATAAAAATTAATTTGATTAACATTTTTACTCGCACTCATTTGTTTGTTAAAC
>JBBRHJ010000338.1:0-3679 GCA_038222885.1 Bacteroidales bacterium
TAATCTTATCTATTTCAAATACACCGCTAAGATACTAAATATAAACGTAATAGCAAATTATTTTACGTATTATTTTGTGTGTTTTTCAAATGTAATCTCTCAACAAAAAAATACAACTTTAATCTGTCAAAGTAGAATTAAAACAAAGATATAACTTTCAAATAACATGATTACCCAATATAAGAGAATGAACTATTCTAATTCCCCTTTAGGGGCTAGGGGTCCTTTCTCTTATTCCCCCTTTAGGGGGTTAGGGGGCAGCTATAGATCCACCTCCAATGTTTCTATCTCAATGGCTATTTGTTTCAAAAAGCGTGTTGCTTCGCCACCATCTAATGCACGATGATCATACGTTAAACTCAAACCAATATACGGAACAAAACCATAAACGCCATCGCCTAAATCTTTCGGACGAGGAACAATGGTATTTACACCTAAGATAGCGGATTGTGGTAAATTAATAACTGGAGTAAACATTTCTACACCATAAGCTCCAAGGTTTGAAACTGTAAATGTTGCAGCTTCAGAAGCCAGTAATTCGGGCGAAATAGAACCTTTTTTGCAATTAGCTGCAATTTCTTTAAATTGATTCGAAAGTCCAATAATCGATAAATCATCCGCATTAAGAACAGCTGGAACCATTAATCCACGTTCTGTATCAACAGCCAGTCCGAGATGAACTTTATTGAACAAACGTAAGCTGTCTCCCAAGAAGTGTGAGTTCACGTTCGGGAATTTCTTCAAGGCTTTCACAACTGCAAAACACACAAAATCGTTTATGGTTAGATTGGCTGACAAAGTACCTGCTTCGAACGCTATTTTTGCCTTTTTGCGTAATGCCTGAATTCGACGTGCATCAGCTCCCAAGTGGTGAGTAAGTTGTGCTGAGTTTTGTAGCGATGAGTACATTGCTTTTGCAATAAGTTTACGCATGTTGGACAATTTCTTGTCTTCATAATCCAAACCGTAAACCGTATTTACCGGCACAATTAAGTCTGTTGATTTAGCAGTTCCTGCCAATCCAGAACCGACACCTTGAGGTTGAACACCTTCGATAGCAGCAATTTGTTTAGCAAGCGGCGTTAATTTTGGACGATCAGCCAATACAGCCTGAACGTCTTTTTCAATAATACGTCCTTTTGGACCTGTTCCAGCAATTTGAGTTGAGTCAATTGCTTCTTTAGCTGCCAATGCTTTAGCACGAGGAGAAATAAAGTTTGATGTTTGAGAGTTTGAAATGTTTAGTGTTTCGGGTTTTGTGTTTTGTGTTGGTGCGGCAACTTCAACCTTTGCAGGTTCTTCGTCTTTAGTCTTTGTTCCTTGTTCTTTGTTCTCAACAATTGGTGCTCCAGCTTGCAACATTCCGGCATAATCATCACCAGGCTGTCCAATAACCATCATATCCAGCAATACTGGCACTTCGTCACCCTCATTATAGAAACATTCAAGAACAACTCCGTCTTCAGGAGCTTCTTCTTCAAATGAAGCCTTGTCGGTTTCGTACGAGAACAAAACGTCACCTTTTTTTACAGTATCACCTTTTTTCTTGATTTCTCCGATGATACAACTTTCAACTGATTGCCCTTGTTTAGGCAGAATTACTACTGTTGCCATTTTATATTATATTTAAACCCCTAACCCCTAAAGGGGAATAAGACGTTAGCGTTAATTATTTGTATTTTTTATTTTACCCTAATAGAATTACGAAGACAAACTTGCATAATTCCCCTTTAGGGGTTAGGGGTTCTTTATTTCAATCCTGTTAATTCTATAAATTTCTGATAAGCCGCTTCCCAATCTTTTGAATTTTCTGGTAAAAATTCATCCAACTGAAACGACTCTCCTATAATTCGACGCATTTCTTGCAGCGAATCCACACAGCCAGCAGCTTTTGCCTGAATCATTATATTTCCAATGGCTGTAGCCTCCGATGGCCCTGCAATTACAGGAATTCCTAACGAATTAGCAGTCCACTGATTCAAAAGTGGGTTTTTAGAACCACCACCAATTACATGCAACTTTTCAATAGTAAACGGTGCCAAACCATTCAGTTTTCCCAATACATAATTGTATTTTAGCGAAAGACTTTCAAAAATACAACGTACAAATTCAGCATGAGAAGTTGGAGCATTTTGATTTGTCGCTTCACAATAGGCAACAATTGCCTCGGTCATGCTTGCTGGATTAGCAAAAGACGGGTGATCGGTGTCAAGCATTGATTGGAATGCAGGAACGGTATCAGCCATTTGCACCAACTTTTCGTAAGCATAAGTGATTCCTTCTTTTTTCCATTCTTTCAAGCATTGCTCCAATAGCCACATACCTGTAATATTCTTAAGAAAACGTGTTGTACCTTCAATACCGCCTTCATTTGTGAAATTTAAATCGTATGTTTCTTGATTGATAATGGCATCTTTCACTTCAATGCCCATCAACGACCAAGTTCCGGAGCTAAGATACGCAAAATTTTTGTTTTCTGCAGGAACGGCTGCCACAGCTGCTCCAGTATCATGTCCGGCAACTGCCACCACTTTTATTTTTCCTAATTCACTTTCTTCAGCCAAATCATCTCTCAGCGTTCCAATAACATGCCCAGGCATAACAATATCGCCCAAAATAGAAGGTGAAACACCTGCCTTTTCGAGTAATTCAGCGTCGAATTGTTTGGTTCTCGGATTTAGTATTTGCGAAGTGGATGCTATGGTATATTCTACCACTTTGTTGCCGGTAAGCAAATAAGCCAATGCATCGGGCATAAATAAAATTTCTGTTGTAGCTTCTAGAAGTGAATTATTGGCTTGTTTTAAAGCAAACAGTTGGTATAAACTATTGAAATTCATTACCTGAATGCCGGTAATATCATATACTTTTTCGCGAGGAACAATTTTGAAAAAAGCTTCGGGAGCACCCACGGTGTGTGGATCACGGTAGGCATAAGGCGCACCAAGTATCGAACCATCTTTTGCCAACAATG
This sequence comes from Bacteroidales bacterium, assembly GCA_038222885.1. Taxonomy (GTDB): domain Bacteria; phylum Bacteroidota; class Bacteroidia; order Bacteroidales; family Paludibacteraceae; genus Paludibacter. The sequence goes on from JBBRHJ010000338.1 coordinate 2,975, forward strand.
CAAAATCAACGCCCCAAGTATCTATTCCGATCGATGTAATTTCGACACCTTCTTTTTTTGCAGCAACCAGTCCGGCTTTCAAATGTTCGAATAAAGAATAGATATTCCAATGAAAATGATCTCCAATTTGAAGCATCTGGTTCGGGAAACGAGTCAGCTCTTTCATTTGAAGTCGCCCATTTTCAAGACTTCCCAGTATGGAGCGTCCGCTTGTAGCACCGAGGTCGAATGCAAGGAATGATTTATTTTTCATAATTTCAATAAAGTTGTCGCAAAGGTATTAAAACCTTTAAAAACCTACCTTGTAGATTTTGATATTAAAACTATATTTTTTGATAATATACTGTCTTGACTAAATGCATAAATATTAAGTTGCGCTAAAGAGCTATAAAATAGTTCAATAATAATTTCTTATAAATTTAAAAATCAATTTCATAAATGAAATTACTAACCTAATCACAAAAGCCCAATACGATGACCATAGGGATTTAATTGTATGCTCATAAAAATTAAGAATAGATATTGAAAAAAGTATCTTTTCACTGCCGTATCAGCAAAGTTTGATACGGTTTTTTTAAAGTATGTTGGGCATGGCAGTAAGCTAACAGGATGCAAGTTCCTGTATGTACCGAGTTGATAGGAAACAGTAGTGATTGGCAAGGCTTCGGCCGTGAGCTCAGCAGAACGGGTGTTGTGGGTGACTGC
>JBBRHJ010000339.1:0-3633 GCA_038222885.1 Bacteroidales bacterium
TGCTCCGTATGTAAATCGGTTAGACAATATTTCGTCGCACGGAATTGAAGTTGTTGGAAACATTGTTCAGAATTTCGAGCGATATAAACTTAACACTCAAGTGCTTGCAGCTAGTTTTAAAACTGTTGATCAAGTGCACCGAGTTAGTATGATGGGTAGTCATGCTGCAACAATTAATTTCGAGATATTGGAGTTGCTACGTAGTCATCCAATGACAGACATGAGCGTAGGTTGGTTCGAACGCGATGCAAAAGGCTTGTATGACATTGAATTTTAGATATTCTTGAGTTTGTTCATAGATTTCTCTCAAGAAAAAACCTAACAGGATACCTAATTATATTACAGAGGTCTGTTAGGTTTTGCTATTTTAATAAACTATTGGTTTTGAATTATATTGGTGGATACAATTGGGTATTTTATATCGCATTGGTCAGGAATATATGTTCAATGAGATCTCCTTCTTCCGTATTCGATAAAAGTGAATTATCGATTTATTTAATCACATAAGTTTTATTTCACCTATTCTAAGTTGGCGAATTAAGGCTGCAAGAATAATTAAAACGTTTTTTAAAATCCGTAAATTAAGTTACTTTTATCATATAAAGCGTTGATTTTTAATTGAATTAAAAGGAATATACTTAAGGAATCTCACTTAATATCCAATTTTGATTGATTAATTTTAAGCTAGAAAAGTACATTACACAACCTTGTTTTCAAATTATTATAAATAATCGGATTGTCCATGAAAATAATGTAATAATCTATTTATTTTTGTTAATATTTCTCTTTCCTTTGATATAAATTTTTAACTTAAGTATTAATCTAATAGAAAATCTATGAAAAATTTTCTCAAAAAAGCTAGCCTATGTTTATTGGCAGTTTTTTTTATGACTTCCGCATGGGCTCAACAAAAGAACATTAGCGGAACGGTTTCTGACAAAAACGGGGAATCTTTGCCTGGTGTGACTTTAGTGTTAAAAGGTACAACGCAAGGAACTATTACAGATGCCGAAGGGAAATTCAAGCTTGTTGGTGTACAAGAAGATGCTTCCTTGATTATCTCATTTGTAGGAATGAAAACTCAGGAAATTAAAGTGGCCGGACAAAATCAGTTTAGTATTGTTCTGCAGGATGAGTTAATGGGAATCGAAGAGATTGTTGTTGTGGGTTATGGTACCCAGAAAAGAAAGGACTTAACCGGGTCTGTTGTTACTATTAAAGCTGATGATTTTACACCTGGAGCAAACTCAAATGCCACCGAACTACTTAAAGGTACAGCAGCGGGCGTTGTAGTAACCCAAACAAACTCAGCTCCAGGAGCTAGCGCTTCAATACGAATTAGGGGTGCAGGCTCAATTAACAGTAGTAATGATGTTTTGTACGTGGTTGATGGTATTCCTGGTATATCACCTGAATCAATTAGCCCTGGTGATGTTGAGAGTATCGAGATATTAAAAGATGCTTCTGCCTCTTCTATTTATGGTACTCGTGCAGCTAATGGCGTTGTTCTTATTACCACTAAAAAAGGTACAAAAGGAAAATCATCAGTTACATATAGTGCATATTATGGATCTCAAGAACCAGCGAAACTTATTGATGTTTTAGGTGCTAAGGATTACATGGACTTTATTAACCTACGATTGTCATGGGTTAACAAACCAGCTGCATTTAGTGCTAGCGATATTGAGAATGCAGGTCCTGGAACAGACTGGCAAAAAGAAATTACTAGAAATGCGAATATTCAAAACCATCAGATAGGAATTTCTGGTGGAAGCGATGATATAACCTACTATGTTGGCTTGAATTATTTTGATCAAGATGGTATCGTTTTGGGTTCAGATACTAAAAAAATTAATTTAAGGAGTAATATTACTGCTAAACCTATTAAACACCTTACTGTAAATTTTGGGGTAAATTATACAAACCAAACAACAGGTAATATTAGGACTGCAACGGCAGATGCAGGGTTATTTCAAAATGCTTTAAGAATGACACCTACAGTTCCTACTGGTATCAATCCAGCAACTGGTCGTTATTATATTGATTCTTACAACAATACAGATTCTCCGTATGCAGAAATTGTGGGTAATTCTGATGTGAATGTGATTAGAAAATTTTATTCGTTTCTAAGATCTGATTATAAAGTTTTCGAGAATTTAACAGCCACCCTTAACTTGGCTGCTGAAGACAATTCTAACCGTCGTGATCGATATACAAATACAGCAACACTGGGTGGCTTAGGTGCTGGTGGAAATGCTAGAATTGATAATGGTGAAAATACGCACTGGTTGGTTGAAACCTTGTTAAAGTACAATAAAACCTTTAGCGATAAACATGATTTCTCAATTTTAGGTGGATCAACATGGGAAAAATTTAATTCAAGATCTGTATGGGCCAGTGGAGGTGGGTTTATTTCAGATGTTTTAGGGACTAATGCATTACAGAGTGGTGATGGTGAATTAAAGGATTATATATCAAGTGGCAGAACTGTTAATCAACTTAATGGTTTTTTAGGCCGTTTAACCTATGGGTATGACAATAGATATCTTTTAACAGCATCATTAAGGGTTGATGGATCCTCAAAATTTGCTGTGGGCAATAAATACGCATACTTTCCTTCTGCATCTATTGGATGGCGTATATCTAACGAAGAGTTTTTAAAAAATGTAGGATGGATAAGCGACTTAAAGCTTAGAGTAGGTTATGGAGAGTTAGGTAACCAAGGTATAAATAACTTTGAAACCAGAACAACTTTAGTGCCAGGAGGAAACTCCGTTTTTGGAGATAAAATTGCTCAGGGTGTAGTACCACCACGTTTGCCTAATCCAAAATTAAAGTGGGAAACAACATCTGAAATCAACATTGGTTTAGATTATGCATTTGTTAACAGCCGTATTAATGGTTCGGTAGATTATTTTAAAAGAGTAACAAGGGATCAGTTATTTAATAAACCATTGCCTTCGGTGGTAGGTTTTACAACTGTACGAACCAATATTGGAGAAGTAACAAATTCGGGTATCGACTTTGCTTTGAACACCAAAAATTTTATTGGAAAATTCAAATGGAATACTTCATTAACTATGTCTTTCCTTAAAAATGAAGTAACAAATTTGCCTGATTATCAACAAGAAATATTAGGAGGCTATGCTTTCAATAATGGAGGTACGTATTGGGTTGTAAAAGAAGGAGCTGCGCTCCGGTCGTATTATGGATATATAGTTGATGGTCTTTTTCAAGTTGGAGATGATATAGCTAATTCCCCAACTCCTGCAGCAGGTTTTCAACCAGGTATGCCACGTTTTAGAGACATAAGTGGTCCAGATGGTGTACCCGATGGTAAAATTACTGCAGCCGATAGAACAGTTTTAGGTGATCCATTCCCCGATTATACATTCGGACTTCGTAATCAATTTAGCTTCAAAAACTTTACGCTAGATGTATTTATTAATGGTTCTCAGGGAGCTGAAACATTTGATTCATACAAAGCAGAAACCATTTATCCGCAAAATAACTATGGCAATACGTTTTCTAGTTATTATTTTGATAGATGGACTCCAGAGAATCCTAATACCAATATTCCTTCTGGACAAAATTTCTCTCTTTATGGAGGATCACAAGTAATTAATTCAATGG
>JBBRHJ010000340.1:0-3622 GCA_038222885.1 Bacteroidales bacterium
TATTGATTATTAAAGCCGGAGGAAACGCTTCTACTGTTAACATTGGTGGTAATTTAACTATTACAACTACGCCTACAAGCGGTGGACTCATACAGATTTTTGGTTCAAATAGTGAGATACTTGTAACCACTGTGAATATTAACGGAGGAAATTATACCCTGAACGGAAATTATCCGATTGTTTTTGCGAATGCAGGAAGTCAGGTGAAAGATGGATCAACAAAATTAAACTTGTCAAATGCAACGTTTACAGTTAATGGAACGGGTAACGGAGCAAACATTGTGAAATTTGCAACTTCAAATGGTAATTTGCTTACAGTATCTAATTGTGTTTTAAATATTTCGGCTAAAGGAATTGCTCTGAATTGTGTTGGACCGCAAAATATCACGCTGTCCGGCTGTACTATAAATGTGGCTGATAACGATGCAGCATCCATAGCCGTTTCGTATTCACCAACCAGTCAGGCTACAAATTATTTGACAGTTGATGGTTTAATTGTAAACATGAACTCAGGTAAAATCTTTAATTTGGCTGGGTCAAAAGCTTTAAATGCAGTGATTAAAGATATGACTGTAAATTCAACCACTGAGCCAACACTTTATAGTGCAGGTACAACAACAGGATTTGTTCTTAAATTCTACGATTTCCGAGCTTATACTCCAACTGTGAATATTACTCCTGGTTCATATTTAACACAACAAACTGTAACTCCTAGTTTAACAGCGACTTCAGTTTCGGCAGTTGATGCTGCAAGTGCAACCATGGTTTATACACTTGATGGAACTGATCCAGTTGCAGCAAGTACTGCTTATACAGCTCCAATTGTAATCAACACTTCTAAAATACTTAAGGTGGCTGCCATTAAAGATGGATTTATTGGAAAATCGACTTCATTTGCTTATACAATTGGAAGTACATCTGTTCAAAACCCTGGAACCAACTCACTTTCAGTCTATCCTACAAACGTTGAAAATGTCATGAATATTTCAACTTTAGCAGACCTTGTTCAGGTTTATGATTTGGCTGGAAAATCGGTTATTTCTAAAGAGAACGTTAAACAATTGGATCTTTCCTCCATTCATTCAGGCGTTTATTTTGTAAAAGTAAGTTTAAAAGATTCCACTTCCAAAACTTTCAAATTTGTAAAAGAATAATATTTAATTTACAGGGAACTGTCTGGTTAATCAGCAGTTTCCTGTATATGCTTCTTTTTTATATCAAAAAATTATATTGTTTAGATTAGACTTAATTCAATTAATTATAAATTTTAAAAAAAACTATTATGAAAACAAAATTCTTTACAACTATTTTTCTTGCTTTTGCCTTTGTTATCGGCATTCAGGCACAAGACCCTACCGTTGCAGCTCCTGTACCGTCAAAGATCTATGCAGCAAATAAAGTTATTTCTATTTTTAGTGATTCTTATACAAATATTGCAGGTGTAAACTTTAATCCTGCCTGGAATCAAAAAACTGTTGAAAGCAATATTCTGATTGGAGGTAATAATACGTTGAAGTATGCTAATCTGAGCTATCAGGGAACTGATTTTAATGTCGATGTTAATTGTGTCCCAATGAAATACATTCATATTGATGTGTATGCTGCTACTGCAATGACAGTAAATTTCTCTATAATTAATCATGCCCCACAATCAGAAAAGCCTTATACTTTAACATTGCTTGCGAATAAATGGAATAGTTTTGATATCCCTTTAACCGCTTATTCGGGCTTGACTCTGACCAATATATATCAGTTTAAAGTCGATGCTCCATCGGTTACTACTCCAACTATATATATAGACAATTTGTACTTCTACGATGATTCAGAAACTGTCGATACGAGTGCTCCTACTGCATTTACTGCAACAAAAGGTGCTGTCACCTGGGGTACTGCAGAGTTATTGCTGAATGCAACAGACAATTCAGGAGCTATTAATTATGAAATTAAATACGGAACAAAAACATTGAAAGCCGGTGGAGTGTCGGGTGTTCAAAAATCGTATATTGTAACCGGGTTGAATCCATCAGCTGATTATAATTTCTCGGTAACTGCTGCAGATGCAACAGGGAATGTTGCTGCAAACAATCCTATTGTTGTTCCTGTAAAAACTGCATTCGTAGCGGCTCCAACAACATCTGCTCCTATACCACCAGTTCGCGATGCTGCTAAAGTTATTTCTATTTTTAGTAATGCATATACAAATGTTGCAAATACAAATTTTCAGGCAAACTGGCAGCAAAACACAGTAGTTTCTCCCATTCAGGTTGCAGGAACTGATGATGTGTTGGTGTATTCGAATTTAAATTATCAGGGTACAGAATTAGGAAGTGATGTAAATGCGTCGGCTATGAATTTTTTACATATCGATGTTTGGACAACAAATGAATCGATGCTGACTATTCAACCGCTTAGCCGTACAGGTGGTGGTCCTGTTAAAGCTCCATTGACTCCATTAAATAAAGATGTTTGGAACAGTTATAATATTCCAATTACCACTTTTGCAGGTTTAAATTTGACCGATTTGTTTCAATTCGCCATTGAAGGAAGTAGTGGCAAAATGATATTTATTGACAACTTGTATTTTTACAGTACAGCCACTGGTGTTAAGGAATTGGACGTTAATAACACCATTAAAGTATATCCAAATCCTGTTTCAGACAAAATGACTATTCAATCAGATTCTGAAATCAGTGAATTAACAATCAGCAATTTAGTTGGACAAACAATTAAAACAGAAAAAATCAACCTCCTGCAAAAAACTATCGATGTAAGCGATATAGCAGCCGGTAATTATTTCGTTTCCTTCAAACTGGTTAATGGCAAATCAGTAACACAAAAAATGGTTAAACAATAATGAAAAGTATTTCCGGTGGTTTTAGTCCACCGGAAATACACTTTCACAAATTTAAGAATATAAGATCGATTGAATCATTTTCACAAACAATTTAAACAAATGAATAATTTAAAGAAACTTTTTCTCTTTTTACTGGCAACTTTACCTTTTTTGACACTCAGCGCCCAATCTTTTCCGTATAAAGCTGCAAGTGTAACTGATGGTTACAACTTGGTTTGGCAGGATAATTTTGATGGAAATAAGTTGGACGAAACCAAAAACTGGGTGATTGAGGTGAATGGAGATGGTGGTGGAAATGCTGAACTGCAATATTACCGCCGTGAAAATATATCGGTTGGAGTTGAACCTATAAGCGGTGCAAACTGCCTTATTATTAACTCTAAAAAAGAAAGTTTCTCAGGAAAAACATGTACATCTGGACGTCTTAAAAGTTTAGGTAAAATGTCTTTTAAGCATGGTAAAATTGTAGCTCGTATAAAATTACCCCATACAGCAAACGGACTTTGGCCGGCATTTTGGATGATGGGTGCCGACTATCCAAATTCAGGTGTCGGGTGGCCAAAATGTGGGGAAATTGATATTATGGAAATGGGAAATTCGAACGGGATTAGCCGTGGTACGCAGGATAAGTATTTCAGCAGCTGGTTTCATTGGGGTGAAACATGGCAAAACTATCCAAACTGGGGAAAAGATTATACAAATGCAACGGGAATTCAGGATGATTTTTGTTTGTTCACATTGATTTGGGATGATAATTCATTAAAAACA
>JBBRHJ010000341.1:0-3616 GCA_038222885.1 Bacteroidales bacterium
CATTTTGAATTGAATTCTAAAATAGAGTTCTGAAAAATACAGAACTCTATTTTCAGGAATAATTCTATAGAGTATTACAATGACAAAATAGAAACTTTATTTGAAGTTGAAATTAAGCCCAAGTGTTAGAAACGTTTTGTCTTGTCTAAAGTCACTATTTGACAAATTAAAACTATATCCGTATTGTAATTGTAGCTTAAATTGCTCAAATCCGCCTCTTAGTGTTATTGCCGGCTCTAACAAAAAGTTAGAGGAATTTTCATTTAAGTAATCTTGTTGATTTTTATTATCAAACATCAAATTGCCTTGTATATTGCTATAAAATAGATTTACAAACCTTGATGAAACAGCAGCAGAGAAGTATTTAGATTTAAATCCAAAATTTGGCTGAATACCTACTCTTAAAATATTGGCCGAAATATCGCCATTCGTTAGAGGATAATCAGCTTTCGTAGATGGAAAATGATTTTCAAAACCACCAATACCTAAAATACCATAGGTTTCAAAAATCCAGTTTTCAGTTACAGGTTTGAAGTATCCTCCCCCAAATTCAATAAACTTACCAGATCCTCCATCCCCATTGTCAAGATTTGATGGTATAAATAGTCCTCCATTTGCTTTTATAGCAATATTTTCGGTAATTCCATACGCACCTTGAAACTCAACTTGATTGGTATTTCCAGATAATGTTAAGTTTGTTTCTCCTTTTTCCGAGATTAAGGGAACGTTTTGGGTATTAGCTGAATAGTATATTGGACTACAGGATGCAAATCCAAACCCAACTACAAGAAGAATAAGTTTTTTTAGATTTTTCATGTGATTTGCTTTATTTAAATTAGTGTCAATTAGATTATTAAAGAATCAACAACAAAATCAAAATTATAACTAAAGTACTACCACCTATAATGATATACGTACCATCGCGATGCATAGTTGCTTTAATGTCCTTCAATTCGTTTTTAAGTTCTTTTTTCTCGGTCGATGTCAATTCCGATTTATCCATATCGCGGATTTCTTCAACACGGTTTCTGTAATTACTTATTTCTTCTTCTGATAATTTGTTTTCAGTAGCTGTTGCGGTGCTTGTTGATGTTTTTGCAGATGCAAATGCGTTTGACGCACTTAACGAAAATATCGTCATTAGTGCAATAAAAATAGTCTTTTTCATTATTTTATGTTTTAAATTATAAGAATATAGTTCGATGTAAAAGTAGTAGCCGGAATATCGAAACTTGTTATACAAATCTATAAATTACTTACATAAATCACTTATTTGTTATTATATCATTCACTTTCTAATACCGATTGCAGAAATAATTCAGTCCAATGTCGACTTCGTCTAATTGTACTGGTTATTTCTATGCATCGGCATTATACCAAAGTTGACTTTGGTATTAAATGTAAATTCATTGGGTATAATTGGGTATTCATGTGAAAAAAGTAGATGGAATTGATTACAGTTGCCGGAGATGTCAGGTATGTAATTTTTCTCTTTTTGCTACAAAAGAGGCTGACTCATTTTATGTTGAGACAGCCTCTTTATTGATTAATTATTATGTTTTAATTTGAGAGTAATCGACTGTACCTGAGTTCGATAAGAAATACCGGATTCTGTTTACATACTAATCCTATTGAAAATCGAAGTTGATATACGAATTAGGTATTATAAAAGGATGATTAATAAAATTATAATAAGTATTAGTGTACCACCACCGATATAAATATAGCCACCATCTCTACGCATTGTTTCCTTAATATCTTTCAATTCATTTTTAAGTTCTTTCTTTTCGCTTGAAGACATTTCCGATTTGTCCATATCGCGGATTTCTTCCACTCGTTCGCGGTAATTGGTTACTTCTTCTTCTGATAATTTGTTTTCAGTAGCTGTTGCGGTACTTGTTGCTGTTTTTGAAGCTGCAAATGTGTTTGACGCACTTAACGAAAATATCGTTAGCAGTGCAATAAAAATAGTTTTTTTCATTTTGTTTGTTTTTAAATTAGTTGTGTAATTCTTGGATGTAAAAGTAATGGGTTGGATGTCCCTGTTTGTTATATATTTATAGATATAAGTTACATAATTCACATGTAAGTAACAAGAAAAATCAAATATCGTATTTCTTCAACCACATAGAATTCACATAGCTACACAGTAAACATAGTATCTTCTTCGAATATATAGCACATATAGATACATTAATATGACTATGTGATACTATGTCACTATATATAACTATCTGGTTGATTCTACTTTGGAATACGACATTATACAACAGCAAGTACTTATATTTATTAAGAACCGACCTTTTCGCGAAACAAAAAGGCCGGTTTTTTTATTTGAATGTTGAAATTTCTATACGTGTATATCCATCAGTGCACTGAAAATTCCAAATACCCTGAGAAGCCAAATGATTACAATAATCACAACTACAATATTCAGGATGTTTTTAATTTTATAATCCATTGGAATATAGGTATTGACCAGCCAGAGAAGAACTCCGACAATGATAATTACTAAAAGAACGGTTAATAGTGGCATAATAATATTTATTAGAGGGTTAATATATTTACGAAAGGTTTTTCCTATTGTTCAAGCAATTTATAAAGTTCGGTTAGGTCGGGCGATAAAATCACTTCTGTTCTGCGGTTTGCTGCACGTCCTTCTGCAGTATCATTTGGTTTTAAAGGTTTAAACTCACCTTTACCGGATGCTGTGATTCGTTTTGAATCAAAACCATTGTCAATTGTCAATATTCGTACAATAGAATTGGCTCGGGCGGTACTTAAATCCCAGTTGTCTTTAAACTGAACGGTTTTGATTGGAACATTATCGGTATGACCTTCGATGGTTACCGAAATATCATTTGTACCTTTCAGTACCTGAGCTAAAGTTTGCAGTGCTGCTTTTCCCATTGGATCAACAACATCGCTACCCGATTTAAATAAGAGTTTTTCCTGAAGCGAAATATAAACATTACCGTCTTTGATATATACCGACAACTGATCGGTTTTGTATTTCAACAACGCATCAGACACCGTATTTTTCAGTTTATTCATCATGTCTTTCTGCGATTGAATAATATTCTGGAGGCTAACCAATCGTTTTGCCTGATCGTCAATCGTCATTTTGGAGGTTTCCGAAAGTTTATTCAGATCGTTGTGTACCGAAGTGTTTTGATTTTCAAGATTTGATTTTTCAGTACGGAGTGTTTTAACTAATCCGTTGCATTCATTCAATTGGTTGTGTGTGTCGGCGCTGTCCATTTGGAGTTGATTGACCCATGCACGCGAAGCTACAAGTTTCTTGCTTGGACCGCATGATGTAAACACCAGACTCAGAACTAACAAGGAGAAAGGAATAAAGAAAATTGACTTTTTCATTTTAATTTGTTTTTAGAGGATGAATAATTTCTACAAAGTTGCGTAAGTTATGACTCCTACTTGTTACACAACTTTACAAATTAGTTGTATAATTCACACATTTGGATTTAATGTCACTATTCAAAATTCAAAAAAAAGAGTGAAAGATGTAACCTTTATCCTTTAATATGTAAGAATTTAATAAAATGAATAGGCAATCTTTGCATAGTGAAATATTATTCACAACTGTACCGCCAGA
>JBBRHJ010000342.1:0-3595 GCA_038222885.1 Bacteroidales bacterium
CTGCGAAAATATTTTCGAATCAGAGTTAAAGCTAAATGCAAGTACACTTGCCGCTATCTCCCAAGTTATGGCCCGCAATATGAGCCATAATATTGGCAGCCATGTGATGAGTAATTTTACGGGCACTCAATTTTACAATAAGTTTCATTATTGCGATACGTGCAGCCAAACTGCAGCAACTGATGGTGCTTGCACCGATCCCAAGTGTACCTTAAAGAGCTATATTGGTTTAAATAAGATTACTTTTCCTAAAGGTGTAAATGTAGAAATTGACAAGGACAAACTACTATATTTCCTTTCTGTTTACAACGAGTATATCCGCACCAGAATGGAATATATTTCAGACATATCGTTTGGGGAACCGGTAATGGCTACCAATAAAAAATTGATGGGTGAGATTTTTAATCCGTTCGATGAAAACCGTTTGCTGTTAAATTATATTTCAGGCATAAACAATTTCAACTATTGTTTCAAGGTGCAGTATGAAAATAAACGAGGGGTTAACGTTGACAATATAGAGCTTGCCATGCCCAACGATGTTTTGGGGCAACAGGCGCTTTATAATATCATCGAAAACTTTATCCGAAATACGGCAAAACACAATCAGAAAAAAGAAGATAATAAGCCTGTAACTTTTACAATCAATATAAAGGACATTCCGAAAGAAGACGAATATTATCAGGTGGAGATTTACGATGATATTGAGGTTACTGATGTTGATGAAACCTTAAAGGATGACGAGAAATCAGCAATTAAGGATTATTTTGGGTTAGATGATAGTTCGAGCATCACAAAATTACAATATGTTGTTTATAAGCTGAACAATAAGTTGAACGGCTCCATTCTCGAACCAAATACGCATCGCGTAAGAGACAATTCGTTAGGGATAATGGAAATGGAGGCGAGTGCCTGCTACCTACGCATGATGGACGTGAGTGAAATTGAAAGCGACAATTATGCCTTGCGTGATAAAATTACAGCGTACGATTCAAATTTAAAAAATCCTCAGGGCAAATACAATATACTGCGGGCGTTCATTAAAGATGGCAAACACCTCGGCTATACTTTTTTTCTGTTAAAGCCAAAGAACTATTTAATGGTGGATTTTGATGGAGAAAAAAAGGAATTTCAGGGGGTGGATTTTGTATCGAAAGAAAACTTGATGAAAGACCTGTCAAGAGGTAAAAAATTCCGTCATCAGTTTATAATTTTTAATGAAGAAAATTATAAAGCTATTAAGCTAGAAATATATGGAAATGAATACAGTTTCGATCAGTTCAGAAACCAACTACCATATCGATGGTTAACTGTCAGTGATAAAACAGACAAAATCTACACAAGTTTATCGAATAAAACGAAAACAGAATTGGATAATTGCATTTGGGAGAAGTGGTGGGAGAAGAAAAAAGACAGTTTTAAAGGAATTAAAATATTTGATTCTTTTGCCCAAATGCAATTACCAAATGAACAAAATTACAGAATAACTTTTGCAGACCACGATGACGATTTAATTGAAAGAATCAATGAATACAAGCTTGGGACATGCAATTATTTAGAGGCATTATCAAGCAAAGGACAACTCACATTACCACCAATAAATAATAATGGTTCTTCTTTTACAGAATATGTAAAAACCGTTAAGGACAATTGCCCCCAAAACATTAAAATATACGAAGCAGCGAGTTCAAATATTTTGATCCTCGATGAACGCGTACAGCGATTATTTGAAACTGAAAATTATTTGAATCAACCTTATAAGGAACTGTATAGCTATGCAAACATATTTGTTCCTTTTTTAGAAGCACCCAAATCTGAGGATAATAAAAAATACTGCAAAAAATATCTGAAATGTGATGCTACTTTTAGTAATTGTAACATTGATTTGGGCTCGAAAAATTTTGATGATTCATTAATCAAAAAAATTAATGATTTTATCGAAAATCTGAAAGCAGATTATCTCGATATAATTGTAATCCATTATAGTATACTTGAAAGGATGAATTTGTTGGACAATAGCAAGGGAGAAAATAAGAGGGAAAATGGAAAACTAAAGAATTTCATTACTTCCATTAAATGCAAATGTAAAAAAATTGTAATTACCAGTGGAAGAGGAAAGCCTAAGGAAATTGCTGAAATAAATGCGGGTTTTGTTAACCTTTCGTCCTTATTAAATGCCGTACATATTGTACGTTCAAAATACTTATTATTTCAATTATTAACCAACTCAAGAAATTAACGTTATGGAAAAACTACTCATTTTTACAAATTTTGTCAGCTTGCTAATTCATGAAGACGATGGTAGACGAAACAATAACAAAATCCATTTAATTGAGAGATATAAATTTATAGCTTTAAAAAATGCCAGCAGTTTGGAGTTTGAACAAGCTAATAATATTAATGAAGGCATTGTGTTTCTTATACAAGACTCTGTTACGGATAAAGATATAGTATTATTTTTAAATAATTTTGATACAACTAAAATAGCTATTCTTCATCATAGAAATCCTGGTGATAATGTTAAAAATCTGTTTCCTTATAAAATACCCTCAAATCACACACCAAATTCGCTATACGACAAAGCATTAAACATCCTCAGCGATGATCAAGACAATAAATTTGAAAGATTAAAAGGAGAGGTTTTTCCATTTAACAATAAACTGAATCCTGCATTGGAGTTTCTACATGAATGCCTCGGTGGAACACCCTCTGATGATACACAAAAACTAACTTCTGCAGGATTTGGTTTGAATAAAAATGAAAATGATAAACCGTCCATTAACGATCTGATTAATAAACTTAGCAATGGCGGCGATTACAATGCGGCGTTAAGAGAGGTAAGGGATGCGTTGCTATTGGAGGCAGGGATTTATTAACTTTGGAAAACTCCTGTAGCTTTTTTTAAAATGCTTCATAATACCAATTCTTAATAGGATATATCTAAACAAACTAATCTAATCCCAGATAATGTGCTTTCTTTTGACTGTCACTCAGCTATAGAAAATTATTTGTCAGGAAGAACCTCAATATTGCCTTTCACTGGTAATGTTGTTAACATTCATGTTATTACCACATATTTACCTCACGAAAGCGATAACCCTCATGCCGGGCTTAAAACAGCGGTAAGATACCGGCTTGCAGACCGAAATACCTGCATAATACTTTTATCGTTCCTGCCTATACATGAAATCAGAATTCATGATACCTTCGGCATACTTAATCTAACCGGTACATATTTCCTTCAATTACCCTTCGAAAATGAAGTATTTGTTGAAACCTTGGCACAATGCACAATACCGCTCATAATCCCGGATCAGGGATGGAAACGATTTTCAACTAATGCCTGTAAAACATTGCTTAAGGAAGAACTTGGCAAGCTAAGGCATGGAAGGCAACTTGACATCGGAAACAAAATCATATATCCTCTGCGTGCCGCTTGCATTGCTTATAAGCATGATCCCTCTATATATGAACCACTGATTAAACAACAATTACTCAATTTACAACAATTCGTTAGCCGGCAGGAGCTCAAAAACCTTTTCGTACTGACTGATAGAGCAAATGACTTACCGGATGTTGATCTAGTAAAAATAAGCAC
>JBBRHJ010000343.1:0-3584 GCA_038222885.1 Bacteroidales bacterium
CAGAAATAAGCCCCAGCGCCAGTTTTAAACCTTTTATTACTGAATTTTCTTTCTTCAATGCCGAAGGAATTACGACTTTCAAACGATACCAGCCAATGCTTTTGCTTGCATTATAACCGTCATCGCTGAGCCATTTCCCAATTGAAAGTACTTTCCATGATGAGTCGTCGAAATCATTATTTGAAAAATTGGTGTTATCTGCGGCAATAAATTTCCAATTATCGATTACATTAATTGAAGTTGAAGCATTTTGTCCTATTGTGATTTTTGTGATAATAAGTAAAATAACCAGCATAATAAAAGTTCTCATTCCAAATTCCTTTCAGTATAATATTGATGTTTAATCTGCTACAATGAAATTAAGTTCCAGTCAAATATCTTCCACTAAGCACCAATCATTAGTTCATTCTGGCAGTTGGCGTATGGAATTGTTGATTCATCAAAAATCCACAAATCATTTAATGCTTTCAGGAGCAAATCACTTCGCTGATGAGCAAATCTTGTATAATCAATGGACTAAAGCATAAACTTCCGGCATCGACATAATCGACTTACATATACATTTTTATTAAATTTTCAAGGTATGTTTGCCTTATGAACTGTCAATTAACAATATTACTACGCACCATTGCTAATATGCAAAATACCAAATATATACAAGACATGATTGAGTATATTAATTATTGACAGTTCCTTAGAAAACGGAATATCTTAATTTACAATAAATTTTTCGATGTATGATGTTTGGTCGTCTCCGATACGGAGCAGAAAAACTCCTTTCCGATCTGATAGATCAATCTTTCCATTTGGGTTCAATATGCCAGTTTTGACTACTTCACCACAAATATTGAATACCGTATAACGAGCTGAAGCCGATGAATTGAAATCGATGTTTATGATTCCGTTGGAAGGATTTGGATAAACTCTAAATTGATTTTTAAACAGGTCACCAATACCGGTTGTTTTACCCAGTTTTACTGTTCCAAATAAAGATGGGTTCTGATAGGCAGTAGTTTGATCTGTATTCCAGTTCATTGCAGCATGTCGGGTCGTATTATCGTCACAATCGTCAACCTGGATTTCAAGGCCAATCATTTCTCCTGAAGGCTTTCCACCAATGGTTGCCCATGGAATCAGAGCTTCCAGGTCGTAGCCATTGGTTGTTTTTACCATTTTATACTGAATGCCATGAATGTTTTTTTTTGCCTGTTCGATTACTAAAGTTGATTCCCATGTAAACCCGTAAAGAAAGTCATTGGATCCGTAACCCGAAGGTTTAGAGTTGTTTTGGTCAATCATGATTTCAATTCCATCGCCATTATACCAGCTTTTACTGGTTGTGATTATATCATCAGTTACATTTAAAAAAAAATACAGGTTGGTATCATCGTAAGTACCAGTCCAACTGGCTGTCAAATCAGACGCTCCGGTGACGTTTCCAACAGTCACAATTCTGATCGGATTGCCTGCCCCAGAGTAAATGGCATCTTTGACACCATCGATGACCGGTATCAGACTTGTTTTTACTAGTTCTGCAGTACTCTTCACAATGATGGTTACCGCCAATGATTCGAGAGAAATCCCTTGGTCATCAGTAACTTTCACCGTAAAGCTATATGGGCCGGATGCCACATTGTTCCAAATAAATTTGTATGGAGAACTTGTTTCTTCGCCTAACAAGACAGTGCCATTATAGAATTCAACTTTTTTTATTGAACCTGAAATAACCTTTGCCTCGGTATTAATGGTAACATTAGCAGTTGAATTTTCGTTGTCAAAAACATCAATTTTTGAAATTTTAACAGTTATTCCCGATACCGTAATAGTCACACCGTTAGATTCAAACTTTTTCCCTTCGCTATCTGTAGCAACAACTTTAAGTGTAAATGTTCCTTTTGGAGCATTGCTCCACTTAAAGGAATAAGGTGCCGTTGTGGCCTCCCCAAGTTTGGTATCACCCTGATAAAATTCAACTTTTACAATACCTTTTTCACAAATAGCATCAGCTGAGATAGCTATTATTGAAGATACTGAATAAATATCACCATTTTTTGGTGAGGAAATATTAACTAGCCCGATTGAGCCAGGTGCATTAGCACTTAATGGGCCAACCGTCCATGTTTCACCTTTCTCAATAGCGCCAATATCCGGATTGCCATCGGTAACATTGTCGGTAATACCTGGTATTATTTTACCGGCATTTATAGCAGGGCTGCCACTTTGTAACGCAAATCCTGCTAGTCCATTTTTAACGTCAACAAACATTGGGTCGCCTGTAACATAGTCAGAACCAACTGGCGATGTATATCTAAAAAGGTTGTTACTGGTAGGCTGGCCTCCATTGTCAAAAGGATAGCTAAAGGTGCTTACAATAATATTATTGGCAAATTCAGAATTCGTAATACCACCTCCCCAGTAATTAAAGCGGGCACTTGGCCCATTTGTAGAATATGAATTATAAATCGTATTGTTATAAATTTTAGAATTAGTAAGAGCGTCACAGATATGCATAAAAATTGAGAACCCGGTATTATAGCATACATTGTGATGTATATTCCATCCTGTATAAGTATCTCCGTTGCCAAAATCGCCGAATGCGTAACCACAGTTATGGAAATAATTATGATCGGCAGTAATATTATCCATTGTCATTTCAATACCATAGTTGCCTGTTATTTCATTATGATGTACCCTAACAGATTTATTTCCATGCCCTGATCCGGCAGCTAAAGAAATAGCTCCTCGTGAATAATTATAAGCAATTTCTACATTCTCCACATTTTCAACTCCCCATAATTCAAGGCCTAAACTTCCTCCTGAACCGTTACCCCAACTCGACGTTAAAGTACCTTTAAAAACATTATTTGTAATTATTACATTCTGCAATGTTCCCCAACCCCTAAATGCCTGAGCATTTGTATCTTCTATAGTTAAGTGTTTGAAAATACCATTGATTACCGGGCCAATAGCCACAACTGCTATGTCACCATTACTGTTTCCTCTACCGCCTGCTTCTTTATAATAACCTTTATCAACAACTACATTATTTGAATATGAAACATTTAATGCAACCCCATTTCCATTGCTAAAGTTGACATTAAGAATTTTTAAATAATCACTTCCGTTATTAGCTTTTAATAGCCCACCACCAGTAGGTTGACCGGTTCCATCGAATTTGAGATTTTGAATAGTAACGTTTTTTATACCACTAATATCAAGAACCCAACTTGTAGATGCGGAAATAATTGTTGCGTTTTCGCCTGCTCCGTTTACTGTAACCCCGGAATGTATTTTATTTGAAGTCGATGCAAATGTGCCGGCGCCAATATTTATAACATGTCCGCCGTTTGCCGGAACAGATGAGAATGCTTTGCTTATAGTTAACCATGGTGTGGCATGAGAGCCGTCTCCAGATGCATCATTTCCTGATATACTTACATAAAAGTCGGTTGCCACTGCTAGTTTTGTGGCAAAAAGAAATAATAAAAACAGTAAACTAAAATACTTGGTAATGTACAATTGTTTCATTTTAAATTTCATTTATTGGTTAGTAACGACAATGAATTAACCTCATTGCATTGAAT
>JBBRHJ010000344.1:0-3530 GCA_038222885.1 Bacteroidales bacterium
AGTTTATGAGTTAAAAATTAAAATTTAATATTCATTTTTGATGTTTTTGACTTCCAAAAAATGATAAAAAACGGAAATTGGAACCATAAGGGAACCATAAGGGGAGTATTAGGGAACTCCGAGGGAACTCCGAATGAAAAAAGGTTGGGGAACGGACTCCCTGACATCCTCTTTGTATTAACGATATTTTGATCGCCAGCGAAGAGTTTTGTTGATTAAAGCGTTTTACATTTATTGATTTCATATTTCTTGTTTTTTTGTGTGCAGCAAAAAAAATGCAGCACCGTTTGAATTGGTACTGCAAAGAAATATGAAAAATAGGAGTTATCAATCAGATAGTTAGTTGTATGTTCTTGTATACAAGGATAAACAAGTTGAAACAAGTTGGGGTGATAATACGAACAAGCAAAAACAAGCTGAGACAAGTAAAAACAAGTTGAAACAAGTAAAATGCATTGTTTTACAGCGCAGAATTTAATATATGATTTATCCGAGTGGATATTTTATCAATATCAATTGCTTCCGTTATTAGTTGAGTTTTTTGGTTGAATATACTTTGGTAGGAACCGATTTCCCAATTAAAATAGAGTTTCATGGCATTATAAATAATTTTAGCTTGACCAAAACTAATTGTAATAAGCGGTGGGTTGTGATTTTCCAGCACATATAGCATCAAGCGTATATTTTTCCCTTTTTCAGCAAAAAAATCCTGACGAATTGCTTCTGCAATTTTGATACGCTGTGAATGAAGTATATAATCATGAAAAGATTTAGCATTCTGATTGCTTGCTGGGTTCGGTTCAATAATCGGATTAGCCTTTGAGTCTTGTGTGTTGAATATCAATTCAGTACGAAATAGTTCTTCGAAAGCTTTGATAATATCATTTCCGTTCAATTCAACTGTATCATCTATATGTATAAAGAATTTCTCTGCAATCATTTTATTTAGCAAAGTTGCAAATTCAATTTGCATATCGGGATTCAGTTTTATACTTCCAGATTTCAGTAAGTTCGATTCCTTTTTTGTTTGTTCAGTTTTGGCTTCTTTCTTCATTAATACGACCAGTTTAACCATTTCTTTTTCAAGGTCGTGGTTCATTTTCATAAAATATTGACCTATTCTCCTATATATTCTTAATAATAAAGCTCTATCGGCCGAGAGGTAGTTCCTATCAATAGTACTTTGTTTTTTTAAGAAGAGAACAATATCCTTTTCCGTTGCAGTGTTCATTTGGTCAACAGTAATGCAGTCAGGTTTCCATTGGAAAACTTTTTCGAATTTAGAATTCATTAGGTTTCGCGCTTTTTCCTCTCTATTTGGGACAGATGTTGCATCCCAAATTTCTTTTGAAACATCAGTTACATCTAATAGAGATATAGTTTGGAGAACAAATTGTAACCTTTCAGACAGTCGACTTATTCCGTGGAAATACAATTCTTTACTATCATAAATGATACTAATAGTATCAAATATGATATTTAATTGGTCAACAGCTTTATTTGTTTTTTCCATAGTGAATTGGATTCTTGAATTTTGTTGATTTGTGATTTTCGATTTAGATTTTGGCTTAAGCCAACTCCATGTTCTATTATTTTAAGGAATGGCATAAATGCCAATCCTATTGATATTAATTATGTAAACATTTAAAACAGATTGGACTGTTTTAAATGTACTGTTGGTATAACAAGAATTAATATATATTTATAACTACAATTCTAATGATCTATCTATCAAGACCTAACAGGTTTTAAAAACCTGTTAGGTCTGGTAGAATTTGATATTAGTTGTGAATTAAATACGACCCTTTTCAGCTATCATTGATTTAGTTATACTCCTCAATAAATTCTGGTTCGTTAGTGTTATTCGTAAAGAAATTTTTCAAGATATGGTCTTCTTTTCTTTCCATAGGATTTATCGGCGTCAATTCAGTCAGATGCCACATACCTGCTTTTTTCAGTGCTAGTTTTAATTTGGGTAGCGTGTCGAAATCTGTTTTTGTATAGAAACTGAACTTATCCAAGCCTATATATTTGGAGTCTTCCAACTGTATGCCTAATTCTTTGTGTAATACAGATCCTTCAGGTGTAATGGGCGAGGATAATGGCAAAAAACTCAAAATTAATACGGCACCATCCTGTTTAACAAATGGAAAATACCCAATTGGATTGCCAGTTTGGTAGTCGAGCACAGTGATAAGCCGCTGCCCGTTAACAGCGGTAATTATTCTTGGCAAAAGGAAGGACCTAAAGAAGATTAAGTTCAAATACATATTATCTTTACTGTCCATTCGTTCTGCTGCACGATTCAATGCATGGTTTTGTATAAACACTGGTAAATTGGTGTCTATATTTATTTGATTCATCAATTGTTTTGATGTTGTTTTATTAACTCCCGTTAAGAGTTTCAACGAAATTTCAGCCATTTCAGGTGCTACTGTGAGTCCGTTCAATAATAGATTATAGTATCCCAGACGGTAGCTCGAATGTGTTTTACCGTCGATAATAAATTTTTTTCGTTCAGGCTGGATGGAAGAAACAATAATTCCATTTTCCATTCTTCCCTTTGAATAATCAATAAAGGCATTTTCTTTACATGTGTAGAAACGATAGTTGAGCTTAGTTATATACAGAAAAATACTTTTCATTATCCCACTAGCTCGAGCAGTACAAAAGTCATCTTCATGCTCGTCATCATATTTCAATAAAGGCGTTTTTATTATATTCATTAACTCAATCTGATCTTCAAGAACATGTGTTTCATCTGATTCAAACATACGAAATGAGTAAATAAGAGACAATCCATACGTTACATATTCAAGAAAAGTGATTTTGTATATAGGATCACCATAAAAAGTAGTCCTTTCGGAGTTCGACATGACACTGTTGAACATTTTCAGATACACTGCAGGGACACGATTATCTTCGGCACGTATCCTGTAAGGAGTATGCCTTATTTGCATTATATTATGTTTCGTACGTTTGGACAGGGCATCAAATGCCGATGGTTGAAGCCCAATCAACAACATAAATTTGTGAGCCGTCTTTACGAAATCATCAAAATATGTTTTAGTTATCACCAAATCCGATTTTAGGAGTTTACTAGGCTGCACATTTTTCTTTTTCTTGTGTTTTTTAGGCATAGATGACTGATTTTAAGTATTTAGCATTTAAGAAATGAAGATAAACAGTAAATTACAAAATTTTTAATAAGAAATTAAATTAATCTCATTACTTATAATAATGGTTGATGATTTGGGCTAAAGCCAACTTCCTTGTTCTGTTTTATTTGAAGAATGGCATAAATGCCAATCCTATTGATATGAGATAAAATATGTAATCGAGAATAACGAATGCAAATATAGAGAAAATATGTAAATTTAATTAACTGAGAAAAAGAAAAAATCGAATGTTGTTTATGTAAGATTTATATGCGTTAGCCCATGCATGCCATACATGGTTAATCAAATTCAACCGCGCTGGGGTTTCGGGCTCCTTTAATAGTTATTTTTAAAATTTATTCACATTAACAA
>JBBRHJ010000345.1:0-3483 GCA_038222885.1 Bacteroidales bacterium
AGAAACAGTAAGAAATTATTTCGGTGGACATAATTACAAGGATGGCACAAGTGTTGGTGTACACATTGAACCAGGACCTGATGGAGGATTAGTAATGCTTGATGACACACAGATTTTAGATATTGCAATGAGAATGTTGGATGAAAGCAAGTTGTAAAAGTGATTAAAAGAAATTAAAAAAAGCAGTGGAAATTATATTATACACTGCTTTTTTTATTGTGATTTCTCCCAATGTATTGGTTTATTTTCTTTGAATTTAGGAATAAATACTTTGACAATTAAAAATTTAAGCTGAGATTGAAAACTTGAAACTGCATTATATTGATTTGTAATTTATGCTTGCTGTAAAACGAAAAATAATAGATGACCCTTCCCCAACATTTTATTAAGCAAACAAAAGCTTTGCTCCAAGATGAATATACAGCCTTTGAAAAAGCACTTTTAGAAACACCTCCAACAAGTATACGGGTAAACAACAAGATGGATTATCGACCTGAAGGTGATTCTGTTTCTTGGTGTCATAATGCTTATTATTTGCCCGAAAGACCTTTGTTTACTTCTGATCCGCTTTTTCATGCAGGTGTTTATTATGTGCAAGAAGCCAGTTCCATGTTTTTATCACAAGTTGTAAGTCAATACTTACAGGAATCACAAACTGTATTGGATTTATGTGCTGCACCTGGTGGAAAATCGACTTTGCTGTTGCAGTTCCTTCCGCAGGATTGTCTGTTGGTTAGTAACGAAATGAACCGACAACGATCGCATATATTGGACGAAAATATTGCTAAATGGGGAAACCCTAATGTAATGGTTACCAATAATAATGCTGATGACTTTTCAAGTATTAAAGGGTTTTTTGATGCAATTGTAGTGGATGCACCTTGTTCGGGAGAAGGAATGTTCAGGAAAGACAAGCAAGCAATAGCAGAATGGTCGGAACAGAATGTACAAATTTGTGCTGAACGACAACGGAAAATATTAGCTGATGTTTGGGATGCGTTGAAGCCCAATGGAATTTTAGTTTATAGCACTTGCACCTACAATAGGAAAGAAAATGAAGAAAATGTGGAGTGGCTATGTGATGAATTTGAAGCCGAAATACTGCCTATAAACCTGAATGCTAATACAGATATTGTAGTTACTGACTTTGGATATAGATTTTTTCAACATAGAACGAAGGGTGAAGGATTCTTTATATCGGTGGTTCGAAAGAATGAAAATACCAGTTCAGTAAAGAAACTGAAACAGGATTTTAAAAAAGGCATAAAATTTGTCAGTACAAATGATATTCCATTTAAAATGTCGGAAAAATATGCTTTTAAATTTGTGAACGACGAAAATCATATACGGGCTTATATTGAACATCATTTTGAGCGATTTATGTATCTGAATTCGAAATTAAAATGTATTGATAGCGGTTTGTTAGTAGCTGAAATTAAGGGTAAAGATTACATTCCGTCGGCACAATTAGCTTTGTCCAAAGCATTAGATACTGAAAGTGTGGAACGAGCAGAGCTGGATTACAAAACAGCTATTTCCTATTTGAAACGCGAATCCATTGAACTTTCTCATTCGTCGGTAGGTTTTGTACTGGTACAATACAAACAACAATCTTTGGGTTGGGTTAAAAATATCGGCACACGCTCAAATAACCTTTATCCGACCAACTGGAGAATAAGAATGAATTTATAATAATTATGTGCAACTAAGGTTTAATGAAAGTAACATTTTTAGGAACTGGAACATCAACAGGAATACCACAAATTGGGTGTAAATGTGAGGTTTGTAGTTCATCGGATGAGAGAGATAAGCGTTTGCGGTCATCGGTATTAGTACAAGAAGCAGATACCAATATTATCATAGATTGCGGTCCTGATTTTAGGCAGCAATTGCTCCTACATCCTATTAATCATTTGGAAGGAGTGTTTATAACACACGAACATTATGATCATATAGCTGGTTTGGACGATATTAGACCATTAGGGAAATGTGTAATTTATGCCGAAAATAGAGTGCTTTCGTCAATTCGTCGCAATTTGCCCTATGCGTTTTCAGATAATCCATATCCTGGTGTTCCGAAATTGTCATTATCTGAAATAGAACCTAATACTGAAATTAGAATCAACAATCTTATTATTCAGCCTATTAGGTTAATGCATGCCAGATTGCCAATTTTGGGCTTTCGCATTGGAGAGTTTGCCTATTTAACTGATGTGAAAATTATAACTCAGGAAACCATAGAACAACTGCAAGGATTAAATGTTTTAGTATTGAATGCGTTGAGGCATCAAGAACATGTTGCACATATTACTTTGAAGGAGGCAATTGAGTTGTCTCGAGAAATTAATCCCCAAACAACTTATTTTACGCATTTTAGCCATGATTTGGGTTTTCATTACGAAATACAGAATACCTTACCTAAGAATATGTATTTAGCTTATGATAATCTCGAAATATTAGTTTAATAATTTACAATAACCTGAATTTTAATTATATAACAATGAAAACTGTATTCTCAAAAGTTCTAATTGGTTTTTCGATATTGTTTCTTTTTAGTTCCTGTACTAAATTACTTTACACAAGTATTGATGTATTGAAGCCGGCCAAAGTAACGTTCGATTCCAAAAAAAATAATTTATTGATAGTAAATAATACCGTAGAACAGCCCGAGAACTATGGACATAAGAATGAGTATCTGGGCGAAAAAATAAAAAACTTAACATGCAAGACCGACAGTTTAGCATTGTTTTGTTTAAGTGTACTTAATGACGCTATTAGTAGCAAAGGTTTTTTCAATGATGTAAACCTTGAAATCAACTCAGTCAATAATACATCCGATTTTTTCAATGTTCAGATACTTTCTACTGAAAATACAAAAAAATTGAGTGAGAAATACAATGCTAATGTTATCCTTTCACTTGACAGGTTGAAGGTAAATGATCAGGTGACAGAGTATTATTCAGAAGATTACGCTTCATATTATACTACTTTAGAAGCTCGTCTCGAAAGTCAATGGAGCCTGCATTACCCAGATAATTCACAGTATGGCAGCATTACATTTAGAGATACTTTGTTCTGGGACGGAGAGTCAAAATTCCGACAGAAAGCACTATCACAATTGCCCGACAGGGCAGCCGCCTTGTTTGATGCAGCAGTTTATGTTGGCAATAATACCGTAAAAAGATTTATTCCACAGTGGGAAAAGACTTACCGTTACTTTTTTAGCAGTTATAATAAATCAATGAAACAAGGCTACGATTCTTTGGTATATAAAAATTGGAAATCTGCCATCAGCATTTGGGAAGAAGCTTTGCCTAAAAGCAAAATTAGTACTAAAGCGTTGTTGTCGCACAATATAGCTGTAGTTTACGAAATTTTAGGTGATATTGACAATGCCATTAGCTATGCACAAAAATCGATGGAGTATTTTGAACAATCGCAAATAATAAATTTCAAGTATTATGAACTTGCCGAAAGTTACTT
>JBBRHJ010000346.1:0-3477 GCA_038222885.1 Bacteroidales bacterium
AATGGTATTGTTTCTAATAGGCTTAGTAAGTCTACTTTACTTTGTTGCTCGCGATTTGAGCGTTTTTGTAAAGGAAAACATCAACTTGTCTATTGTACTTGATGATGGAGTGAATAAAGCCTATTCACAACGTATTGAGAATTACTTGGAGGATTCACCGTTTGCAAAATCAGTTGAATACGTATCAAAAGAAGATGCCTTGAAAGACCATATTGAATCGCTCGGTGAAAATCCAGAGGATTTTTTGGGTTACAATCCACTTAAAGCATCATTGGAAGTAAAGCTTAATGCCAAGTATGCTAATAATGACAGTGTAAAAATGATTGAGGCTAAATTAAAAACATTTGAACACATCAATCAGGTTGTCTATCAGAAAGATATGGTAGACTTGGTAAACGACAATGTGAGTAAAATTGGGTTTATACTTCTTTCCATCGCTTTGGTTTTACTTATGGTATCGGTAGCCTTGATTAATAACACAGTTCGATTGGGTATATATTCTAATCGATTCCTGATTAATACAATGAAATTGGTCGGTGCTACTTCAGGATTTATACGTAAACCTTATCTCAAAAGTGCTTTTTGGGGAGGACTTATAGCTTCTATGATTTCTTTAATACTGATGGCGGTTTTGGTTTATTACGGAATGCTTCAATTTGGTATGGACATACTCATGATTCAACCGCTGACCTTAATCACAGTTTCGCTCATTGTCATCGTTTCGGGAATAATTTTAACGGTTGTTTCTACTTATTTTGCGGTAGGGAGATACCTGAAAATGAAAACGAATGATATGTATTATATTTAGTTAACAAGCTAACGAGGAAACAAGCTAACAAGTTTTAAAAATTTACTATTTAATCATTTACTATTTACAATTTAATGTTGTACGTTTCGTGTTTTTTTTGAGACTTAGAATCTTTGTGGCAATATTGAAAAAATAGGCATTAAGACACAAAACAACAAAGACTCACAAATTTGAAATAATAAATGAATTCCTAACTAAACGACATATTTACAATTCAAGAGTTGATTGGAACTAACATCTCAATTTTAACAACACTGATCTAAAATAATTCAATACATATACTTAATTTTTCATCATAAAATAGTATGGATAAAAATAAGAATCTTACGCTTTCAAAAACCAACTTAATACTCATTGCAGTTGGTTTTATAATTATCGTTTTGGGTTTTGCACTTATGACTGGCTCACAAACCGTCGTAGAATATAATCCTGACATTTTCAGTTTTCGTAGAATTACTGTAGCTCCAATGGTATCTTTATTCGGCTTTTTGTTTGTAATTTTTGCAATTCTATATAAACCAAAAAGCAAAAAATAATGAGCATTTTCGAGGCTATCATCGTAGCTATTGTTGAGGGAATTACAGAATTTCTACCAGTGTCATCTACCGGACACATGATCATAACCCAAAGTTTGCTCGGAATAGAAAGTTCGGAGTTTGTAAAAACATTCACGGTCAATATTCAGTTTGGAGCAATCCTTTCGGTTATCGTACTTTATTGGAAACGATTTTTTAAGTTGAATCCGATTAAGATATTTGATTTAGAAGGTCAAAATTCTTTGTCATTCTTTGCACGTATTCCCTACTACTTCAAACGAACATTATACAAATTTGATTTTTACTGGCAATTGTTGATTGCCTTTATTCCTGCTGCCATTATTGGTTTCTTGGCTAATGATTATATCGACATGATGCTCGAAAGTGTTTTCGTAGTAGCTTTGATGTTAGTAATCGGTGGAGTATTTATGTTGTTTGTCGATCAGTGGTTTAACAAACCAAATAAGCAACAAGAAATGACTTGGAAACGCTCACTCATTATAGGTTCAGCACAGTGTATAGCTATGATTCCTGGTGTTTCACGGTCAATGGCGAGTATTGTGGGCGGAATGACGACAAAATTAACGCGTAAAAATGCAGCAGAGTTTTCATTTTTCTTAGCAGTACCTACTATGGCAGCAGCTTCGGGATATAAATTATTGAAGTTAATTATGGAGCCAAATGGTGTTGCCATTTTCACAGAAAATCTACCAACACTGCTTATTGGCAATGTAGTTGCCTTTTTTGTTGCCATGTTAGCTATCAAATTTTTTATTAATTTTCTGACAAAATTCGGTTTTAAAGCATTTGGATATTATCGAATCATTGTAGGAGTAATCATTTTGGGCTTACTTTATTTTGGGGTTGATTTAAGTGTAATCTAAAAGAATTTACGATTTTAATATTTACGATTTACAATTTAAGAATGAAATTCATAGTTTCTTTGTAAAGATTTGATGCTGTGATAGATAAAAGCACAATTTGTAATAATAATAGAAATAAATGGATTTTTTAGAAGGGGAAGTACTTTATATCAATAAACCTTTGGATTGGACATCGTTCAACTTAGTAAGTAAGGTGCGATGGAAATTGCGAAAATTATTGAAAGTCAAAAAAATAAAAGTTGGACATGCGGGAACATTGGATCCATTGGCCTCAGGGGTGATGGTTATTTGCACAGGAAAATCAACTAAATTAATTGAAAGCTTTCAATATCAAACTAAAGAATATATTGCCACTTTAGAGTTGGGTGCAACAACGCCTTCGTTTGATTTGGAAATGGAAGTAGATGGGACTTTTCCATACGAACATATTACCAAAGAAATGGTGGATGAAGTAATTCCTACATTTTTGGGTGAGATTTGGCAAACACCGCCAGTATATTCTGCTGTGAAAGTGGATGGTAAGCGTGCTTACGACTATGCACGTCAGGGTCAAGAAGTTGAACTAAAACCTAAGTTATTGGTTATAGATGAGATTGAGGTATTGGAATTTTCACTTCCAGTGCTGAAAATTAGGGTTGTATGTAGCAAAGGAACTTATATTAGAGCGTTGGCTCGCGATATTGGTTTGGCTCTACAAAGTGGTGCCCATTTGATTGGATTAGAAAGAACACGAATTGGTGAAATCAGGTTGGAAGATTGCTGGGAAATAAATGATTTGATGGTACATTTGGATGGAGAGATACAGCCACAGCCCCCTAATTAGATCTCTTCGGTCGCTGACCGTTGGTTCCCCCGAAGGGGAACTTGAAGACTAATTCTGTATAATTTTTAATATTTATTTGTATTATAGAAAATCTTTAATATTTAGCAATATATTAAAATAATTTAAAGGTTTAAAAATTAGTTTATACAATATATTTCAAGAAACTAAACTAATCTAATTCCCCTTTAGGGGTTAGTGGTTTTTTAGTTTAAATTACATTATAAAAAGGATAAAAATATGAAATTGTCGAAGTTTAAGTTTACTTTACCGGATGAGCTGATTGCACAACATCCGGCAAATCATAGAGATGAGTCTCGATTGATGGTAATCGACCGCAAAACAGGTGGAATTGAACACCGAATATTTAAAGATGTTCTGGAATACTTTAACGAAAAAGATTTATTTGTATTTAACGATACAAAAGTA
>JBBRHJ010000347.1:0-3431 GCA_038222885.1 Bacteroidales bacterium
TAAACCGACCTGATTAAATGGTTGAATTCGTTCGGGAGCTGTTGCTTTCCAACCATTTGCCGGAGTTGCTTTCAACTGTACCGATCCGTTACAAAAAATAGTTTGATTCTGACCTGCATCCACTACATTTTGGGCATTCATAGTAATTACAGTGAACATGAATAAACCCAGTGATAAAAAAAGAATCTTTGTTTTCATTTGATTGATATTTTCGATTAGTATTTAATAGCTATTTTTGACATTAGAATTTAGTTTAAAATAAACTCCCTAAGGACTTTTAAACTTGTATTTACGACTTATCTTATGCTTTAAAGCTTCTTATTTAGTATTGGCACAGATTACAAATCTGCGCCAGCGGGGGTAATTTTGTAAACTAAGTCTATTATTTAATTTCTGTAATGTGGATTGTTCTAAATGTTTCTCCTTTCTCAATGGCTGTAACTACAAATGTTGTATCTCTTTCAAATTCAATCTGATTTTCAGGAACAGAAAATTCAATACCATGGTTGTGTGCTCTGTAAATCTCATGTGCTTTAGTCGTGGTAGAATCTAAAGGTGTAATGATCCACTTAATATTAGATGCATTGTTAAAATCATCTTTTGATGTAGTAAAGAATCCATTAAATTCAATTTGCTGCCCCACTGCATAATCACGATTATTCACATCATCATTTCGATACAAAATTTTTTCGGTATTCCTCGGTATCTTGATTAAGGCACTATCTAATGCACCAATTAATATCGATGATATAGCATTTAATTCAATAGGATTAAATGCGGCCTTTTGAATTAAATGACTAGCAAACCCTTGCAACATAACGATAGTTAAAAACTCAACTTCATTAAGTTGATATTGGGCAACTTCAGGTTTCTTGTCAAAATTTTCCAAGGCAATTTCAGCATGTTTTTTTATTAGCCATAAAGGAGAGTCCCTTTTGTTTGATTCTTCATCATTACCATAAAACTCTTCAGATAATGCTATTAATTCTTCTATTTTCATGTTGTTTTGTTGAGTTAATATTTTTTAGAATAAACCAAACTATGCCCGATTATATTTGATACGATTATATCGCTACTTTCTTATCATACAAATATGTCTGAAAACCAATAAATGTGTTTCTTATAGAAGCAATGTTTCCAAGTTCTTTTTTCGCATCCGCAATTGCATGATATTTCAAAACAAGTAAATCACCAATTTTGGTGTCGTCTAATTCGTCAACACCTTGTTTTACATACTGGCTCAGTACAAAGTTTAAAAATTCTTGTTGTTTTGGCTCATAATTATTAAAGTGAATTTTTGCTTTGTCTGCTCGTTCTGTTCTTTCAATAATATCTGAATGAAAACCGATATATGCCAAAACATCATATAAATCGCTGTTTTCTGCATTTAGAATCCGTTGAAATTCTTGAAGTTGTTGCTTCGCAAATCCTTTCTCTGTTAGTTCCTCCAATAATTTCTTTCGTGTGTCGGGTTTACTCCAAATTGTTCTTAATTCGTCTTCGCTTGTAAAAAGTGCGGGCAATGCACCAAACAAAGACTTCAAAAACTCTTCTGCAGAAATGGGTGTTCCGTCAGGACTCCAAAACGAAGTACTTACCATGTGTTGAAATTGTCTGACTTTTCCATCTGCCAATTTTACTTTTACCATTCTTCTTGGGGGTAAATCACAGCGACACAAAATATATCCGCAAACTTCGCAAACAGGTTCCGGTTCTCTTACACAAATACATGGTCTTTGACCGCAATATTGACAAGGTTGTGGCTGTGGTCGTGGTTCGGGTGTTCCAGGTTCTTCGGGTTCTCCGTCCCATTCTGGGTCGCTAAAGTGATGATGCGCTTTTACAAAGTCGTAAATGGTGAAATAATCTTTACCGTCAAATAAACGAGTGCCACGACCAATGATTTGTTTAAATTCTATCATTGAATTTATAGGACGAAGTAAAACTATATTTCTTATTTCGGGTGCATCAACGCCTGTACTCAATTTTTGTGAAGTTGTCAGAATTGTTGGAATACTTTTTTCATTGTCTTGAAAATCTCTTAAATGTTGTTCGCCTAATTTACCATCATCTGCGGTAACTCGGTGGCAATAGTTTGGATTTTTTGAAATTGCATATTGGTTGATTAAATCACGAATTGCTAAAGCGTGTAGTTGTGTTGCACAGAAAACTAAGGACTTTTCGTTTTGGTTAATCAAGCTCATTAATATTTTAACCCGATATTCTTCTCGTTCTTTGATCTCGATTATGCGGTTCATTTCCGCTTCAGTGTAACGTTTGCCTTCTACAATTTCGCCTTCTACAATTGTATCATCAGAAGTAAATATATATTCATCAATGGTTGTGTCTATCTGTTTTACTTTGAATGGAGTTAAGAAACCGTCATTAATTCCTTCTTTTAAAGAATACACATACACTGGTTCACCGAAATAATCGTAAGTGTCTGCGTTTATGGTTCGTTTTGGCGTAGCTGTTAAACCTAACTGAACAGCTGGTTTAAAATAATCCATAATAGCTCGCCAACTGCTTTCATCATTGGCTCCACCACGGTGGCATTCGTCAATGATTATGAAATCAAAAAAGTCATTTGGATATTCGCCAAAGTAGGGAGTGTCATTTGGACCACTCATAAATGTTTGGAAGATGGTAAAAAACACCGAGCCATTTTTCGGCACTTTCCCTTTTTTCTTAATATCACTAGGATTAATGCGAACTAAAGCATCTTCTTCAAATGCTGAAAAAGCATTAAATGCTTGATCAGCTAGAATATTTCTGTCAGCTAAGAATAAAATTCGTGGACTTCTAATCCCATCTTTATTAATGTTCCATTTAGCATGAAATAATTTCCATGCAATTTGAAAAGCAATTGCAGTTTTTCCTGTTCCAGTGGCAAGAGTCAATAAAATGCGTGGTTCGTTATTAGAAATAGCTTCTAATACTTTTGTAATAGCATTTTCCTGATAGTAGCGTGGTTGCCATGTTCCGCTTCTGTCTTCGAATGGAACAGCCAATAATTTTTCACGCCAAACTGCTGAAAAAGGTTGCAGTTTATCTTGTGCGCCAAAAGTCAATCCCCAAAGTTCATCAGGTGTCGGATATGAAGTTACTTCTCCTTCCGTTCCTTCCTCCATATCAATACGGTAAATCTGCAAACCGTTGGAGCTGTATGTAAACCGAACTTGTAACCTTTCAGCATAATCTTTGGCTTGCCCTACGCCTTCAGTGTAATACTTATCGCTTGATTTGGCTTCTATTACTGCAAGATTTCTGTTCTTGTATTGCAATATATAATCTGCCTTATCAGGCTTACTTCTCTGACCATGCCCGATTAAACGACCTTTATTGATTGGAAATTCCATGCGAATGCGACTGCCTTCCACAACGCCCCAACCTGCTGCTCTTAAAACTGGGTCGATTAATTCTGCTCTTGT
>JBBRHJ010000348.1:0-3408 GCA_038222885.1 Bacteroidales bacterium
TACAAGCTATGCAAAAGTATTTGTAGGTGCATCTCTTTTAGAAAGTAATATGGTGTACGCAACTACAGGATTTGGTGTTACAAATGTTGGTTTAAAAGTCAGCAAATCAATTGTAATTACGGACAAATTCAGTTTACCGGTTTATGGAATCTTAGGATTTAATCCTTATGCAGGAAATGCATTTTTTGTAGCAGGAATAACCCTTTAAATAAAAAAAACAATAATAACAATGTCAGCAGTATAAATATCAGCATTATTAATCATTTCAAAAAAAATGAAAAATGAAAAAAATTGAAGCAATTATCAGAAGATCTCAGTTTGATGAAGTACTCGAAGCACTTCATGAAGTAGGAATCGACTTCTTCACCTACTGGGATGTAACAGGAGTAGGAAACGAAAAATCGGGAGCGATTTACCGTTCAGTAATTTACGAGACACGTTTAATTGAACGTCGTACAATATCATTTGTATGCCGCGATAAATTTGTGGAAGCAGCCACTGAAGCTATTATTAAATCAGCTCAGACGGGAGAAATGGGAGACGGAAAAATTTTCATTTCCACAGTTGACGAATCAATTCGTATCAGAACCGGAGAAAAAGGACCGGAATCATTATACATTAAAGAATAAAAATCTAAAAAATATACAATATGGATTTAGCAGCATTATCATCAAGTTTAGACACCTTTTGGATTCTTATCACAGGTGCATTGGTTTTCTTTATGCAAGCAGGTTTTGCATTGGTGGAAGCAGGTTTTACAAGATCAAAAAACACAACGAATATATTGTTCAAAAATTTAATGGATTTTTGTATTGGAACAATCGTATTTTGGTTAGTCGGCTACGGAATTATGTTTGGAGCAGGTACAGGTTTCTTTGGAGCATTTGAACCATTTTCAGAAGTAAACCATGCTCCGGCTGGTATTCCAAATATGGCATTTTTCTTTTTCCAATTAGTATTTGCAGCAACCGCAGCAACAATTGTATCGGGTGCCATGGCTGAACGTACTAAATTCAGTTCATATCTTATTTACAGTGCGTTTATATCAGTTATCATTTACCCTGTTTCAGGTCATTGGGTTTGGGGTGGCGGTTGGTTAGCGCAAATGGGATTCCATGATTTTGCAGGATCAACAGTTGTTCACTCAGTAGGAGGATGGTTAGCCTTAGTTGGAGCAGCAGTTCTGGGACCACGTATCGGTAAATACAAAAAAGGAAAAGCAAATGCTATACCAGGACACAACCTTTTAATTGGAACTTTAGGCGTATTTTTACTTTGGTTAGGCTGGTTTGGGTTTAACCCGGGATCAACACTGACACTTTCGAATCCAACATTAGTTGCCAATATTTTCGTTACAACCAACGCGGCAGCTGCTGCCGGAGGATGTGCTACACTGGCATTCACTTGGTTGAAATATGGAAAACCGGGACTGAGCATGACTTTGAACGGCGTTTTAGCCGGATTGGTAGCCATCACTGCCGGATGTGATACTGTAACTCCGGGTGGAGCAATACTTATTGGTTTAATGGCCGGAATTTTAGTCGTACTTTCAGTTGAATTTTTCGACAATGTTGTAAAAATTGATGATCCAGTTGGAGCTATATCAGTTCATGGAATCAATGGAGTATTTGGAACATTAATGGTTGGATTTTTTGCTCAAGGAAATGGAATTACCGGACTATTTTATGGTGGTGGAACCAGTTTATTAGTCACACAATTAATTGGAATTGGAGCTGTTGCCGCATGGTCAATAGCTTGTGGATTAATCCTGTTCTTTGGAATAAAATATACTATTGGTATTCGTGTTACAAAGAAAGAAGAAGAAAACGGTCTTGATTATTACGAGCACGGCGAAAAAGCGTATAACTCATAATCTTCATATAAAAACAGCTAGTGTTTTATAATACTGCCTGTTTTTTTTCAACAAAATTTAAAGACAATTATCATAAAAAAAATCAAACAAAAAGAGACTTTAGCAAACATAGTGAAAGTGCTTACACCTAATCGTGTGTTATTTTTGGTTTTATTGTTTCTGGCAGGCTATTTCGGGAGAAATGGCCTGTTTATTTTTATGATTGTTTGCCTTTGATTGAAACTTATCCGATGTCAGGGGATTTCAGATTGCTGATAGGAATAGAAGTAACTCTGACTCTGATTGAAAATCTTATCAGAAGTTTAGAAAAAATAATGGGTCTTGTCTTTATCCGATGTCAGAGTCCTTCAGACTGCTGACATGGATATTAGTAACTGTGACAGCTTTTGAAAAAACATTCAGATGTTTAGCAAAAAGAATCGGATACTTTGTGGATAATTATTAAACTCAATTAATCTGAATCAACAAAGTTGAAAACTTAAGAATTGAAAGTTCCTAAACAATTTCAATAAGGTAATAAGGTTGGGTGTGTAGGATGTAATGATTTCTACTAAGGTTCAATTGCAAGACTATTAAGTATTTATCATTACTTTTATTTTTACCTTGGTAGAAAGACAGTCCAAAAAGACATTACCTTATTACCTTATTACCTTATTTTATATAGAAGTTTTAATTTGAAAGTACAAATGATTTTAAAACAGGTCTTTACGCAGTTTCTTTTGTTTCAAAGACCACGTATATATATTTAAGTGTAAGATAAGGATTATTTTATAGAATCGGTCAGAGACGTGCAAGCCGAACAACCGCTTAAAGCGGTTTGTGGGATGAAACAGAACTTTATGCCGATAAGTATTCTTTGAACGCAATTGACACAAATAACGCAAATTCTCAATAAATGTAGTTTTTCTATTTACTTCAAATCATGAATTTGTTATTTGCGTTAACTTGCTGTTTTCAGCGCAATTTGCGTTCTTACACCTTTGGAAGCGAACTCAATGCTAATTCCAACTCGTTTTAGTTTCCATTCAAATATTTATTATCCCCAAATATTGGCTATCAGAAAAAGAGTTATTGCCTGAACTGAAGAAGAACCACGCGTGAACTTCCGAATTGAATAGATCTTCGGGGAATTCTAGTTCAACTTTTCCATCGTTGCGGATAGCCACTGCCTGCCTAAAAACCATAGACTTTTCTATTGGATTTAGAAAAACAAGATTTACACGATCGTTGACTTGTGCCTGTAAAGTAATCGTTCTATCCCACAATACTTCAAACATATTATTAAGAAAGCCAAAACTGGTTACAAATGCCGGTGCCAGCTTGCCTTTTGAGAGTATTAACTTACTATAATCCAGCACGAAATCAGGATATTGACCCGATACACCCGTTTTCATAATCGCAGAAACGGCTTTGTTTATACCGTATTGTCCATCAAAAGTAAGGCTAAACAACTTACGCAGACAGTTTAATTCTTTCATCACGAAACCAAACTTAGCACGCTGATTCTTTTGGCCTTCGGTATTGGGATTGTTAGC
>JBBRHJ010000349.1:0-3379 GCA_038222885.1 Bacteroidales bacterium
TATTATTAATTCGTATTTTCGTGCGAAGCAAAAATAAACCTTTTTAAGTCAATTACTAAAATAAATGGGCGTAATTAAAAGGCAAACAATCAGGGGTTCGGCATATTCGTACCTGGGCGTTGTAGTTGGGTTTTTTACCACTGCACTGATTATGCCCAAGCTAATGACGCAGGATCAAATCGGACTCATTAGTGTGCTGGTAGCGGTTTCGGCACTTTATGCACAGTTTTCGACACTCGGATTTACCAACGTTACAGCACGGTTATTTTCTTATTTCAGGGACAAGGATAAAAACAACAATGGTTTTGTATTTCTTGCGGTTGTAGTCGGCATGGTGGGTTTTACCATTGCACTCATCAGTTTTTTTATTCTGAAACCGGGCATTGTTGAGAGCAATATTGAAAAATCGCCACTTCTGGTGCAGTATATCTGGTACCTTGTTCCGCTTATTTTCTTCCGGATGTTTTTTCTGATTCTGGATACCTACAACAAAATGCTTTTCGATGCCACCACCGGCACCTTTTTAAGCGATTTACTTTACCGCATAGGAAACCTGTTTTTACTGATCGCTTTTTACTT
Organism: Bacteroidales bacterium; assembly: GCA_038222885.1. Taxonomy (GTDB): domain Bacteria; phylum Bacteroidota; class Bacteroidia; order Bacteroidales; family Paludibacteraceae; genus Paludibacter. The sequence continues at coordinate 580 of JBBRHJ010000349.1, forward strand.
TCACTGGATCAACTTCACACAATACGTTTTTGGTTATGTGGTTATTTTGAGTTTTCCGGCAGTGTATCTGGCCGGCCTGCTTATTTACCGGAAGCAGTTCAACCTGAAACCCAATCTTGAATTTATTCAACCGCCACTCCGGAAGGAAATGATCAGCCTTTCGGTTTTCGGAATTATCGGGGGACTAAGTACCGTTGCACTTGCCAGCATCGACAAAATTCTGCTGAATGAATATCATAATCTTTCAATGACAGGTGTGTATTCCATCAGCTTTTTCTTTGGCTCCATCATTCTGATTCCCAACCGGGCGCTTGGCAAAATTTCATCCACCATTATTGCCGATGCCTGGAAAGACAACGACATGGAAACCATCGACGATATTTATTACAAAAGCAGCATCAACCAACTCTTTGCCGGATTGCTGCTCTTTATCCTGTTGGTCACAAACCTCCACAACATCTTTCAGATATTGCCTCCTGAGTACAGCGGTGGCGAATGGGTCATCATCCTGATTTCACTTTCGAACCTTATAGTTGCTTCTACAGGAGTCAGCGTTCAGATTATAAGCACTTCGCACAAATACAAGATTCAAACATACTCACTGGGAATACTGGTAATTTTAACCTTTATATTCTACATGATACTGATTCCGCTTTGGGGAATGAATGGCGCTGCACTTGCTTCCCTGTTCTCAATGGCGCTTGCATCGGCATTGCGTGTTTTTTATCTGCACTGGAACATGAAACTGTTTCCGTTTCGGATCACCCACCTCAAATGTGTGGCAAATGGAGTTCTTACTTTTGCAATTGGCAAAATCATCCCGGTTTTTGACCATTATATTATCGACTTGTTCATTCGCTGTTTGGCCATTGGAGTAGTATTTATCGGATTAAGCTATTGGTTTAATATTTCGGACGATCTGAGTAAGATTGTAAATAAGTTATTGAAAAATATAGGAATCATTAAATAAGCAAAATTTAATGGGCTGAGAAATAATTAAAATATCATAGAATGGCCTTACCAATAAATATTAATGAATTGCTGCATGGTAATACTATTGAATGGGATCGTATTGAACTGAAAAAAGGATGGAATCCAGAAGACATTGTTCATTCCCTATGTGCTTTTGCCAATGATATTAATAATTGGGATGGCGGATACATTATTGTTGGGGTTGAAGAAGAAAATGGGATAGCGAAACTTCCGCCTTTGGGGCTAAATCCCGAACAAATGGATTCATTTCAGAAGAAATTAATTGAATTAACGTATAAAATTTCACCAAGTTATATGCCTGTTTCACAGCCTTATGCTGTAAACGGGATATACATATTAATTATCTGGGCTCCGGCTGGTGATAATCGTCCTTACAAAGCACCTGTTAGTCTTAGTGATAAAAGACCGGAAAAGGCTTGGTACATTAAACGTGGATCAATGACCATTAAAGTTAAAGAAAGTTCAGATGACGAAAGGAGATTACTGGAACTTACTGCCCGCATACCTTTTGATGATAGAATAAATCAACATTCAACACTTAACGATTTAAGTTTACATTTGATTCAGGAACATCTTAAAGAGGTAATGAGTTCTTTGTATGATGAAAGCACAAAAATATCTTTTGCTGATTTATGTAAACAAATGAAAATCGCGAAAGGTACCGATGAAAATTTGAGACCCACCAATGCCGGATTGTTAATGTTTAATGAAAATCCTGACAAATTCTTTGCTGGTGCGAAAATCGAAATAGTAGTTCACAATGGGAAAGTTGGTAAAGATTATTCTGAAAAGATTTTCACAGGCTCAATTGTTAAACAACTTAGAGATGCTCTGAGTTTTATTAAATCCAACATTATTCAAGAGTACGTTTCAAAAGCCCCCAATCAAGCAGAAGCGGTAAGGTACTTTAACTATCCCTACCAAGCAATTGAAGAGGCTCTGGTTAATGCTGTTTATCACAAAAGTTACGAACGTGATAATCCGGTAGAAATACAGATTCATCCCGATAAAATTGAAATATTGAACTTCCCAGGACCAATGCCTCCTATTGACAAAAAATGCTTAAAATGGAAAGGGTTGTTGCAAGAGAATACAGAAACCGAAAGTTAGGAAGTTTTTTAAAAGAGATGAAATTAACCGAAGGCAGAGGAACCGGATTACCTATTATTTACAGAAGTCTTGAGGAGAATGGTTCACCTCCACCTGTATTTGAGACGGATGATAACCTTTTGTATTTTTTAAGCATTATCAAAATTCATACGCTTACCCAAAAAGAAACTACAGAAGAAAATGATGTTGAAACCACTGATACGGGATCACAATTTAACTCATTAAAAGATGCCATTTTTTATCTTAGGTCATCAAATATTCAAAATGTGGCCAAAGATAATAAGCAATTAATAAGTATGTTAAAAGATATTGCAAGGCATCTTAGGTCGGTTAATGACCTAAGATTGACCCAAGAAGAAAGGCCAAATAGAAATAAGGGAGATTTGCTTGTTGTAAAAACCTTAATGTATTGTAATACACCAAAAACCAGAGAAGAAATATTTAAATATATTGAAATATACAACAATAATCGTAATTTCAGTGAATATATAAAACCTGCAATTGAGCTTGATTGGCTGCAATATACAATACCAGATAAACCAACTAGCAAAAACCAAAAGTACATAACTGCACCGTATGTAATTAAATGGATTGAAGCAGAAAATGTCAATATAAAAAGAACTCCCGTTGCCTCTTCAACTATAGCCTCAGTTGGTTACGATGCTGAAAAACAAATATTAGAAATTGAATTGCAGCA
>JBBRHJ010000350.1:0-3351 GCA_038222885.1 Bacteroidales bacterium
ACTGCTGAAAATGCAAAAAGCGACATTTCTTCATGGATTTCATTAATAGAATCGCTGATTGATATTAAACATCTAACTCGAAATATTGTTACAGAATTAATTGATTCCATCACAATATCAGAACCTGAAATAGTAGATGGCTTAAAATATCAGGAAGTCCAGATCAAATGCAAATTTGTTGGTTACTTGAAATCTGAAAAAAGAAAAGAGGATGTAGCCTAATTGTTATTAAGGCTACATCCCCATTACTTGGCGGTACAAAGGCTTTTGAAGGGAATTGCGACTTCCCTTTAGCACAAAACACTGAGTGTATTATGCCTTACAAACCTCTATACCTTTTGTAATGCTACCCATAAAAAACAGGTGCATTATGTAATGGCGGAGAACTATACCCTATAATATTGGTCAATCTCAAAAAATATAGGCAAATAGGGCTTGAATAAAGTCTTCAAATATAATCATTCCTATACTAATCAAAATGATTATATTTGATACACATAAAACTTTGGTAGCACTTTATTTAACAATGAGTAAGAGAAACAAGTAATCTACTGTCGCAAGTATTATGGCTTGATGTTTTCAAAAAATTGATTTGAAAGCTAAATTATTGGCAATCAATTCTTCAAATGTTACCGGGAAATATGAATTCACCTCAACACCTGCGTTTAGTGCATTGTCCATTTCACTTAAAAGTGACCAATAATTGGCGTTTTTATTATTGTGGATATGGCCGTAAATTAAATAATCACCCTCGAAAGACATCATGGGATAATGGCATAGCGTTACCTTACACTTACCATTCCCAAAAACAATCATTCTCTCAACACTTTTAAAATATTTTGTAGCATCAACATTTTTAAGCCAGGTGCTGTCATGATTACCAAGAATCAGATGCTTTTTACCCTTCAATTGCGCAATCAGATTCTCTGGCTCGGCAGCACGAAAGCACAAATCCCCGACAATATAAACAGTATCATTATTGGTAATACGGCTATTCCAATTTGCAATCAACACATGATCCATTTCGTTTACATCTGCAAATGGCCGGTTGCAAAGTTTAATGATATTGGCATGACCAAGATGTAAATCACTTGTATAAAATATCATTCTTGTTTACCTCGAATTATGATTATTTGATTTTTCTAATCTTCGTCAAAGAAATTCTATAAAGAAGAGCCGATTGCTGTTAGAGATCAGATTGTGTAAAATCTCTTCAGTTATTCACCATTCCCCACTATCTTGCCGCCGTTTTTGTTTTGCCTTTTCAAGAATAGAGTTGATATCTTCCTCTTTCAAGGTATTGGGATAATTATTATCAAAATCTATGAGAATTTCCTTCGAATGTCTTTCATTTTCACGGATTTCATTATGAATGCGTTCATAGTCTCCATCGATGTATGTGTCGTTTATAAACTGTTTAGAGATCAAAGGAAGTTCCGCGCCCTCTTTATAAATAGCAACAACCGCTTTATCGATGGACTCTAAAGCAATCGGCTTCCCTCCTTTTTGGTGTTCCCACAAAATTCCAGCCACATCTGATAAGTCGTTTTTATACTGTCTGCCACTCATTAGTTTCATCGCAATCAGATATTCAGCGGCAATCATCCGCACGTTAAGGATATTCGAAAAAGTTTTATAGTAAACAGATACCTCTGACAACTTATCCGAATATGATTTGGTTTTCTTGAAATCCATATTCAACCAGCCGTTTGGCAATTCGAATTTATCGCCGACGCGTTTAACGGCCTCCTTCATAGCGGAGGAAGCCGAAATTATTGCATCTATATCATAAGTCATCTCACGGAAACCGTACTGCGCGAGGATTGCCGCACCGCCAATCAAAATGATTTCGGCGGGCATTGCCGTCCCATTCAGTTTTCGGAATTCCTTTGCTAATTCTTTTAGGTATGTGTCTAGATTCTCTTTCGTAAACGGAGTTTCAAATGACATTCCGCACTTCGTTTTCTACGATGTTAAAACGTTTAAACTCTGGAATAGAACGTTCAAAGCTATTCTGTTTTGGGTATTCGCTATTGGATACTGCACTCATAGCAATAATACTTGCCGGAAAGATAGGCTCCCGTAGCCGAGTCTTTCGGATATCGCTGTACTCCGTGCAGATGGGCAAATTATTTTCACGACTCAGATAATCCAACATTGCTAGTAGGTAGAGGCTTTCTGGATACCACCTCTTTTGGTACAGTTTCCGAATTTTGTCAGATTCCAACGTATCAATGATAAAATTCATGTCGCCCATATCATGAACCCTATGGCATACATTGCTCTTAAATGTTTCAAAACTACTTCGGGATTCCATGCTGTCCGCAATCAAATCCTCCATCGTCACGCCAAGTGTCTTTGAAAGTTTATATAGTGTATCAGCAGCGCATTTTTCGATTTGCGTTTTGCCTGTACTGATATCGCTGATGGTCGCAAAAGGCACACCACTACTTTTGGAAAGCCTATATTTTGTCATATTTTTTTCTTTTAAAAGATCATTAAAGTTCATATTGGTTTACTCCTTAACGTTATTATATCGTCAAGCCGTTATATTGTCAATAATTTTTTATAAAAAATTGGTCATTATAAGCAAAAGTGTATCAGCCAAATCGCTGAACATAATAATGCCAAAACACCGAAAGAAATTGTGCCAAATCGCCGTAATTAATTGCACTTAATAAATAGCATTTGAACTAGAAGACAGATCCGCTCCAAACTGTGAGTCAAGCTATGAAAACTTCGACACACCGCTGAAAATGAAAAATCTCACAACCACTTTTAATGGGATAGAGAACACTTAGAGAAATGAGAGTGAATTGATCAGCACTTTAGCTTCTGCCTTTAATTTTAACGTTCCCGCTATGCAATTACAATAGTTATTCAGTTTTGACTTAAAAATATTTTTGTTTTTCTGAAAATTTATAGGTCTCCCCTTTCCCCAACAATTCAACCTTCCTATTCACTTGTGTTTTTACCTATGAACTGCTAAAAATTAGTTTACTGTCATATTTTAGTAAATATAACCCTTTCAGCAAAAGCATAACTATTTCTTTCTGAGTTTCATAACGGTTTTTAAGTCGCCGGAACAAAAATAATTGCATAATATTTGCTGCGATAAATAGGGCTTGTTTACGCAACTTGAAATTGTTTTAAATTGCAAAATTTCAAGTTGCTTTAATGGGCATTTCGATCTTGTAACTATAAACAGTACGAGTGCCCATTAAAGTTGTTATTTTTCCTAATTTCGCCAATAAAAATAACACTTAAACGCCCAATTATGAGGCTGTTAATTTCTTTTTTATTGTCAGAGAAATTAAAGTATAAGGGTTTTACTGTGTTTTGTTTTGTCTA
>JBBRHJ010000351.1:0-3345 GCA_038222885.1 Bacteroidales bacterium
AAGGAATTAGCCTATATCCGAACCACTGCTTTACAAACAAATCAGTATGCAACAAGCATAATTCAGGCTGCCAATACAATTGTTAAACAGTCGCCCTCCTACCCTGCTCAAGGCACAAATTCCTTGGCCGATCAACTAAAAATTGTGGCACGACTGGTAGCAGGAGGTTTAAAAACCAAGGTTTATATGGTGAATATGACTGGTTTCGACACCCACAATTCTCAAGTGGACGAAACCAATACTTCCATAGGTAGTCATGCCAATTTGCTTAGCAAACTTTCGGTAGGTATCAGTGCTTTTATGGATGATTTAGCTTATTTGAATATTTCCAATCGGGTTGTAGGATTGACTTTCTCTGAATTTGGACGCAGGATAATGTCGAACAAAAGTTTTGGTACCGATCACGGAGCAGCTGAACCCATGTTTATATTTGGGGAAAAAGTAATTTCGGGAATATTAGGAAACAATCCCACCATTCCCGAAAATGTTACGGTCAATGACAATATTCCGATGCAATATGATTTTAGATCGGTGTATGCATCTATTTTAGAACAATGGTTTGGAATTAATAAGACCATTTTGGAAACAGTTATGTTAAAAAACTTCCAACAATTGCCACTTATCAATAACACTGACACTAATATAAAAGATTTGCCCTCAACATCAGGCAAATCACTTATTTCCAACTATCCAAATCCTTTTACAAACAATACACTTATCACATTCGAAACGACTGGTGAACATTGTTCCGTAGAGATTTTCAACACTTTAGGTGAGAAAGTTAGCACATTAACCGATGGAGAATTACAAGCTGGAACATATTCGCTCAATTTTGATTCGTCGGATTTACCATCAGGTATTTATTATGCACGCTTACAAAACAAATTAGTTCAGCAGGTGAAAGCTATGCTGAAGAAATAATACCTGAAAATCAACCTATATGCTTTTCGGCATGATAGGATGAACGAACCAATGGACCGCTCTCAACCATCCAAAATCCTTTGTCTAAGGCTATTTGTCGGTATTCTGCAAACTTATCAGGGTGAATATATTCAGTAACTGCCGCATTATTACGCGATGGTTGCATATACTGACCAATGGTAAGAATGCTGCAATTATGTGCCAAAGCATCATCCATCAATTGCAAAATTTCCTGCTCAGTTTCGCCTAATCCAAGCATAATTCCTGTTTTAGCGCGTAAACCTTTCGAGGCAATGTGCTTCAACACCTTCAAGCTGGTATCATATTTAGCTTTGGTGCGAATAAGTGGAGTCAGTCTGCGAACTGTTTCCAAGTTATGTGAAATAATATTCGGACCAGCCTCAATAACAATATCTATCAACTCCTCACGCCCATCAAAATCAGGAATCAACACTTCCAAAGTTGTTTCTGGGTTGACACGTTTTATAGCCAATATAGTTTCCGACCAATGATTTGCACCCTGATCTTTCAAATCATCTCTGTCAACTGAAGTTATCACAGCATGGCGCAATTGCATCAATTGAATCGATTTGGCTACATTTTCTGGTTCTTTTGGGTCGAGTGGCAAAGGTCTCCCTGTTATTGTATTACAAAACTTACAAGCTCTGGTGCATATTTCACCGGCTATCATCAAGGTTGCCGTTCCCCTACTCCAACATTCACTCTGATTGGGGCACTTACCACTGGTGCAAATGGTGTGTAAACCATGCTCTTTAATCACTTGATTAACATTCGAGTAACTGGCTACACTATATAGATTCGATTTTAACCATTCTGGTTTTCTTTGATAGGTCATATTTTGGTTTTAAAAAATTTTACAAATATACTTAGAAACTCCAAATTCCTACTGGAAAAGCACAAGGAATTAGGTTTTTTATTTCAATAAAAGCAGCAATTTAAAATAGTTTTGATAAAAATTCATTTTTACGAAAACTTATAGTTCAACACATTTTCTACTTCAAAAGTTCAAATATGATAGTATAATTTAATATATTTTCAATTCTTAAAATAAAAACATCATTATACTAACACTTTAAAAATCAGACAAATAAAAATACAAAAAATAATTAAAGAAAAATTTCTTTAATTGAGTTTTTATATATACTTTTGCGACGAATAATAATTAAAGAAATTTTTCTTTAATTGTAATTATAACAAAAAATCGAAATCAAAATTAAATAATTACAGCACAGTATGAAAGAAATTAAATTTAGCCTTGTGTATCGCGACATGTGGCAGTCGTCAGGGAAATATGTACCACGCAAAGATCAATTAGAAAAAATTGCCCCAGTGTTAATAGAAATGGGATGTTTTTCGCGTATGGAAACAAACGGCGGTGCATCCGAACAAGTAAATTTGCTATTTGGCGAAAATCCTAATCCTGCTGTTCGTGCATTTACAAAACCATTTAACGATGCTGGAATTCAGACACACATGCTCGATCGTGGGCTGAATGGACTAAGAATGAATCCAGTACCTGCCGATGTAAGAGAGTTGATGTACAAAGTTAAAAAAGCTCAAGGCGTAGATATTACCCGTATTTTTTGTGGATTGAACGATGTACGCAATATTATTCCTTCCATTCAATATGCCAAAGCTGCTGGAATGATTCCTCAGGCAACCATGTGTATTACTTATTCCGAAGTACATACAGCTGAGTATTATATCAATATGTCCGAAGAATTAATTGCTGCTGGTGCCGAAGAAATTTGCTTAAAAGATATGGCTGGTATTGGTCGACCTGTGATGTTAGGTAAAATTGTAAAAGCAATTAAAACTGCACATCCTGACATTATAGTTCAATATCATGGACATTCAGGCCCAGGTTTTTCAATGGCTTCTATGCTCGAAGTTGCAAAAGCGGGTGTTGATTATTTAGATGTTGCCATGGAGCCACTTTCATGGGGAATGGTTCATCCAGATGTGATTTCAGTGCAAGCCATGCTCAAAGATGCTGGATTTAAAGTTCCTGAAATTAATATGAATGCTTATATGGAAGCACGCCGATTGACTCAAAGTTTTATCGACGACTTTTTAGGTTATTTTATCGACGACAGAAATAAATTAATGACTTCGTTGTTAGTAGGTTGTGGACTTCCAGGAGGTATGATGGGTTCACTTATGGCCGACTTGAAAGGCGTACATGCAGGCATAAATTCGTACTTAAGAGATAATTCAAAAAAAGAATTAAGTACCGATGATTTATTGGTGATGTTGTTCGATGAAGTAAAATATATTTGGCCAAAACTTGGAAATCCACCTTTGGTAACACCTTTCAGTCAATATGTAAAAAACATTGCTCTGATGAATGTTATGTGCATGACACGTGGTAATAAACGTTTTAGCATGATTGATAAGAACTCT
>JBBRHJ010000352.1:0-3336 GCA_038222885.1 Bacteroidales bacterium
TTCGTATTCAATTGAAAGTACTGATAGAAATGAGAAGTGGATGCTACAAATAGCTGAGGATGGAACGATAAGTGTTCAAGAATCAATAAAACACCAGTCGTTTGTAATATTAGAAAACAAGAAAGGTATTTGGAATTTAAAAAGTATTAAACAATGATTTAACTTTCTGCGTTGTGTATTTTTAACAGGCTTTCAAGAACACCCACGTAGTAAAACGGCACATTGAATAGACGGAAGTTTTTTCCTTCTATCGTCTTTACATTGTCAATAGAGAATGGCTTTGACCAAACCCGAACTGCAATATCATGATTAGTGCGATTCATGAATTGATGAAGTGAAACAGATATTAATTTTATTTTTGGAGCAAATTATAATATTTAAACCAGTAATAAAATTAAGCGTGTGTACTTTTCTATCTCAATATTAAAAAAAAACATAACACGTTAAAACATTAACTTGAAAACCTATTTTATAGTTTAATTTTCTCGAGTTCTTTTTTTAATTTTTTTACAAGACTTGGATATTTCTTATAAAGATTTATTTTTTTCCGACGGGTCGTTTTTCATATCATACAACTGACCTGGAAATGAATCTTCTTCAGCAAGTTTAGACCAGCCACCGCTTCCTTCTCCATCTACAAATTTCCATTTTCCTTGGCGCAATGCAAACATTCCATTGATAGTATGATGAACTACTTATTTACGTGTATTCCATTTTGTGGCTTTGCCTTTGAAAATTGGCAACATGCTTTAACTATCTTCAGCAACCCTTTCTTCAGTTTTTGATCTGTTATAACGGCAGCAGTGGCTGTGAAATCGGTTAAACAAACGGTGTAGTCACTAACAAAACCAGCTTGAATTACTTTAGGCCAACGAACCAAAAACGGAACACGATGTCCGCCATCCCAAACATCTGATTTTTCGCCTTTGTAAATATAATTCGCCTGATGTTTTGGAAATGCTTTTTTGTCCTGTGGTTTCCAGTGGGCACCATTATCACTGGTGAAGATAATTACGGTGTTTTCGCTCCAACCCTTTTTATCAATTGCCGCCAAAATTCTAGCAATCACATCATCTACCTGACATACATAATCGCCTGGGGGACTAGTGGTCGCAAGTTCGAATCTTGTCATCCCGACTGCTGAAAATGAAAGGATTACATTAATTTGTAAGCCTTTTGTTTGATTTTTGAGGTTGCTAGAATAAAATAACAGTAGGGTTGATTGTGCGGAAGCCGACAAAAAGACTCCCGATAAGAATCGGGACAAGCTGTGCAAGCCATGAGGTACGAATGGTGGGGATTTTTGGCGGCTGAGGATTTCTTACAAGAATCTCGACTTCCCTCGGCATAGCTCAAATAAATTTGGCTCTGCACTCGCTCGAACGAGATTTGCCCTGCGGAGCTGCCCGTAATTGACTTACAGGCGAAGCCTAACCGTTATATGTTTAACTATTTAATATTGGTTGAGGACTTTTAGGGATAATGGAGACGTTGGAAACGTTAGAGGAATTTATGCTATAAATATTGCGCCAATTCCCCCTCGATGCAAATGAGGTGGATGTTAGGTGAGTTTAAACTTATTCTTTCCAATCATATTTAGTTGAATCACAACCACATCTAATCTTTTTAGCAACATTATCATAATTTTTTAAAGACACTTTAGGTCGTTTACAGGTTGATTCTTGACAAGTAAATATCTTTTCAAGTTCCTGAATGTCAGCCCAGAATGCTTTTAAATCACCTAATTTTGGATTGAAAGGGTTATCGTGTGAAAGTAAATTACCTAATTCTACTTTTAGACTTTAAAAGTAGAATTAATCTTAAAGCGAAATAACGGTATTGCGTTGTATAAATTGAAAACTGATTAAGATTAAATGGGTATTTCAAAATGTTATTTGTAAATTTGTAGCTTTAAAATACCAAATGACTAATTCAGACGATATAGTCCACATGATAGATGTAAGCAGCAATATGGTTGACATAAAAGAAAACGAGATACGTGAGCAGTACACCGATGTGCTGGAAACTCTACTTCGTGACCATACTACACAGAAAAATATCTTTTGGGCTACTGATAACTACCTATATATTGGCGATGGTTATGAATTTGGTTCGCCTATTTTGCCCGAACTAATTACCGGTGACCGTGGCGAGGTTATAATGCCGCGTGTAAAGAAAACTAAAGACCTACAACAGTCTCGGGTGAGGGATATGGCGGAAGTATTTACACCTTCGTGGATTTGCAATGCTCAAAACAATCTGATTGATACTGCTTGGTTTGGTCGCGAAAATGTCTTTAATACCGAAATTTCAAACCCTGATGGTTCGAATACATGGAATGTTTCTGCTGAAAAAATTCAATTCCCCGAAGGCAAAACATGGAAACATTATGTGCGTGACACACGACTTGAAATAACTTGTGGCGAAGCACCTTACGTTACAAGTCGCTACGATACTACCACAGGCGAATTTATCCCCATTGAAAAACGCATTGGTTTACTCGACAGGAAACTGCGTGTGATAAGCGAAAATGTTGATACCACTGGTGATTGGCTAGATTCTGCACAAATAGCTTACAAAAACACTTATGCATATGAATGGCAAGGCGACAGCTTATTACTTGCCCGTGAGGCTATGCTTTATACCTTTATCGAGAATTTTGAAAATAAGTTTGGTAGTCAACCAAAACTTGAATCAATTCAATTTATAGCCTACATTATATCGTGGAATGTTTGGCAAATGGACGGTTTGAAAGGCGTTTTGCCAAATAGTTGTGGTGTTAAGAAAAATGATCAATTGCAGTTGTTTGGAGAGCAAGAAGAGAAACCATGTGATGGTTGTAAATCTGATAATACTTACCAACATAATGGAGTATATTGCCTTGTGAAAGATTGGAAAAACAAGGATATGGAAACTGGTAAGAAGGGGAGAAAGATAAGATTTGTTGATGTGATGAAAAAATGAATTGGATTTATGAATAGGATTGGGCTTTAGCCCATTCAATTAAAATGATATAAATAGAAAAAGGGCTTTAGCCAAAACAATTCAGATAGATTTTGGCTAAAGCCAATAAATTGAGAATATTGTAGTCCTCCAGCTGAAGCAGGAGGCAATTCAAAGAGGCAATTCAAAGAGGCAATTCAAAGGAGGCAATTCAAAAACATCCATTAAAAATGGAGAGAATTCATGAATTGGATTTATGAATAGGATTGGGCTTTAGCCCATTCAATTAAAATGATAAAAAAGAAATTGGGCTATAGCCAAAACAATTCAGATAGATTTTGGCTAAAGCCAATAAATTGAGAATATTGTAGTCCTCCAGCTGAAGCAGGAGGC
>JBBRHJ010000353.1:0-3323 GCA_038222885.1 Bacteroidales bacterium
CCTAAATGACAAAGAATCGTTACCAAATCATTACCTGTATTTTACAGACGGTATTAGGTGACGATTTCACAAATTTGTCTTAGCCCAACTTGACCGAACATGAATTATTAACATGATCATATATCTTTAATAATCAAACAATTAATAAACGTTAACTTCTGAGGCATGACCATAAAGTATTGATATTCAGGTGTGTTGTTTCTCAAAATTCATTTGTAGTGACCTAATTATTGATTGTTAATTGCGTGGTAATTTATTTATACATATATTTGCGCATCGTATGTATCATATTGATTTTCAATTAAATAATATGGCACTTGTGATTTAGAGGCATAATGCTAACTATATGTATATCAGAAAAGTAAACACAATAGACGTTGCAACTAAGGCTTTGTATTTTATCAATAAACTTGTAAAAAACTTTTGATTTAAATGATTACCAAAAAAACTTTTTATCGAAAGTTAATTATAGGGTAAAAAAACTGTCAAATACAATTTTTGTGTAGTGACAAAACGAATAACATCAATGTATCTGCTTTATATTGTGGGCATTATATTGGAAAATGGTCAAGTTGGGTTAGCTATTTCGCTAATTGGCAGCCTATTGTGTTGTAGTCTGACATCATATTCTGTTTCAAATGGGTTCTTTGTATTTTATTACTCTCCAGAATAAGCACTTGCGGGATTATATTTTCTCTATCAAATTGTTTTTTACCAATTCATAAGCTTTTTGAGGATCGTAATCTTCGCCATTTCTCAATAATAATTGCGTATCACCCAGAAATTCGGTGTTCAATATTTTAGCTTCCATATTTAACAGGAATTCTTTTTGTGTAGGTGCATTGCTGCCCACAACGAATTTCATATATTCGCGATAACAGATTAGTATTTGGTCGAAATTCAAGTCTTTTTGTGTGATTGCCGTGTATAGGTCGAATAAGTCACGTCCTTTTCGGCGTTGGTAGAGTGCCCTGAGTTTTGTGCCCAGTAATTCTTCGAGTTGATAGGTTGTTATTCCGCAGCTATCGTTATACCACTGGCTCTCTACTGAAAAAGGAAATTTAGTAATACCCAATACGCTAAAATGTTCACGACAATTAGTTTCCACTTTCAATCGCAAAGGCATCACTGGTGCAATTTCCGATTCAAAACGAAAAACTAAGGTATTGTTGTTGGCTTTTTGTTTCACTACTGGTTCACCTAAAAAAACAATATATCTCTGATTCGGTCAATTGTTTCTTTTATAGGTTCAGCTTTTATTTGCACCAAATCAATATCTTCTGAATACCGTGGTTGAGGAGAAAGATATAGTTTGTGTAAAGCAGTTCCACCACGAAAAGCCAAATGGTTTGATAAAAACTCATCTTTAAATATTTCCGTTAATGCCCGACAAATAACCAAGTCTTGTTCTACCTGTTCGTTTGTTTGCCATGGTACATTCTGCGACCATTCAGTTATATGTGCTTTTGGTATCATTTATCTATTTTAATCAGTTATCAGTCAACAGTCAACAGTGTTTAGTTGTTATTTATTTTAAAAATAGTTGATTTTCGTGACTCGACATAGCTCAAACAAGTTTGGCTCTGCACTCTCTACTCAAATCAGTCATCAATTTCAATTTCCGTATTTACTATCACTTTCCAACGTTCGTTTATTGGATATCCTGCCACAGACGAAGATGGTTTAAGTGGCGTCCGAAAGAAGTTAATCTCTTTTTGTTCAAAGGTTTTATATACAGCATTTGCTAACAAATCATTTTCCAAAACAGTTTCAAGAATATATCCTAGACGTTGCAAAGTTGTAACTGGAACATATTCAAAAAGATCATTGCTAAACATCTCCGGATTAATTGATTCTACTAATTCATTTAATACAGTTGACACCCTGTTTATTCCACCAGCACGCTTTTCGAATTGTACTAAATCACAAGCCGTAAGAGCCGGATTTGAAACTTTTAGATAGCCTGTTTCTGTTTTCTTTGATTCCAAAAAAGTCTCCGGAATAGTTTTTTTACTCAGGTAATTTATCTTCAAGCCTTTTTTTTGAGTTATGCGCAAAACAGGAAAATTTGTAACAACAAAAAATTCTTGTGGTTGCTGGTGTGATGCACCGTAGAAACTTGCAGCGTTTAGTAATGCAAGATAATATGGCCGTTCTAGGTTTTTCATTAAACCATCTAAGAACAATGCAGGAGGCAATATACCTTTGGATAAATATTGAGGTGGAATAATAAGAAAATAACTTCTATAAATAGAAACAATTCTTCCTTTGGCTGTTAATCTATTTAAAGCACTCCTTGCAGCAATTTCAGTGTAAGCTGGTAGCTCTTTTGCAAGTAAATCTAATGAAAAAGCATATCTTCCCCGTGATTGAAGATTTTCTATCCATTGACTTAACGTGATTTGTTCTTGCTTGCTCATTGAAGTAATTTTTTGCCAAATATACCGTTTTTCGGTATATATCGCAAGTAATTAATCATTTTTCTTTGATATTCCTGAAAAGTAATTTTTTATTGTTGCAAAAAACAAGCAAATAAACTCTAGTTTCGTCATAAGGGACAAATCTTGTCGCATATTAAGGGTTTTGATACAAATTTTAGCACATATAACTTCCAACTATCCCATTTCTCATCCTCCAATGGCTATATAAATCATCTTTCTTATATTCCATAATTCGTGATTTGCGAATCATGTGTTTTATTTGACTTAATGAATGACAAATAATTCATTAAGTCAAATAAGGTCGAATAGTGAATGATATATCATTCACTTTATATGATTGTTCAACCCACTTCGGGGTTGGTGTGCAAGAGAGAGATTCATGTACCCCGCACTAAGTAAGGGGTTTCCGCCAAGTCGGAATGTATCATATGCATATTAACCCAACTTGCAGTTTTTTACCCACAATAACCTTTCAAAATCAGTTTTTTATCACAAAAATCAATTATTTTCTACTTATTTTCTACTTTTTTTATTTTAATTATAAATCTATGTACATGATATACAGAGCAATGATATTTTGAGTAGTTTTGAAAAGTCGTTTGTAGTCCCCGAATATATTTGCATTATAATTTTAAATGTATTGTCTTTGCAAAATGGTTTTAAAAACCATTGTTAAAACAGATTCAAAAAGCCAAAAAGTCTAAGAATACCTTCGCCTATGCGAGAGTTATCGACTTGGCGATAAAACCCGACACAACACCATTGTTTCATTGGGCTTGCAACCTTATTTGGACACAAAACTGAAGAAAAAAGATTTAGCAGACCGAATTGAGATGCTTTTGATAGGCAATTCTTCTTTGTTTTCACAGGACATTGACCCAG
>JBBRHJ010000354.1:0-3291 GCA_038222885.1 Bacteroidales bacterium
GAAGGGTTGGAAAGAGATAGAATATGAAGTAGTTCGCGATAAATACGACAACTGTATTACGGTTTGTAATATGGAGAACTTCGATCCGCTGGGCATTCATACTGGCGAAAGTATCGTTGTTGCACCTTCGCAAACCCTTACCAACTCAGAATATCACAAATTACGTGAATTGGCCATCCGTATTATCCGCCATATCGGAATTGTGGGCGAATGTAACGTTCAATATGCTTTCGATACTGAATCGGAAGATTATCGTGTAATTGAAGTGAACGCTCGTTTGAGTCGTTCGTCGGCTTTGGCATCGAAAGCTACGGGTTATCCTTTGGCTTTTGTAGCTGCGAAACTTGGTCTTGGCTACGGACTTCCCGAACTGAAAAACTCAGTTACCAAAGAAACTTCAGCATTTTTTGAACCAGCACTAGATTATATTGTATGTAAAATTCCTCGTTGGGATTTAGGAAAATTCCAAGGTGTAAGTCGTCAGCTGGGTTCAAGCATGAAATCAGTAGGCGAAATTATGTCCATCGGTCGTAATTTTGAAGAGGCTTTCCAAAAAGGCTTGCGTATGATTGGTTTGGGCATGCATGGATTTGTTGCCAATAAAGATTTTTATGCTGATGATGTTGATACCGCTTTATCAAAACCAACTGATAAACGCGTATTTTATTTAGCGCAGGCTTTACACAGTGGTTATGATGTGGATCGTTTGCACGAATTAACTAAGATAGATCGTTGGTTCTTATACAAATTAAAAGCAATTGTTGATAAAGAACAAGAATTAGAAGCTTTCAATACTTTGGCAGAATTGCCAAATCATTTATTGCGACGTGCTAAAGAAATGGGATTCTCCGATTTCCAAATCACTCGTTTAGTAACCAAATGTAGCAGTGACGCGATTGATGAACAAATTAAATTGACTCGTCAACATCGTAAAAATGTAGGAATTATTCCTGTAGTTAAACAAATTGATACTTTGGCAGCTGAATACCCTGCTCAAACCAATTATTTATACTTGACTTATGGTGGTACTGCCAGCGATGTGAAATACTTGGGCGATCATCGATCTGTAGTAGTTTTAGGCTCTGGTGCTTACCGCATTGGTTCGTCGGTGGAGTTCGATTGGTGTGGCGTAAATGCGTTGATGACTATTCGCAAAGAAGGTTTCCGTTCGGTAATGATTAACTACAATCCTGAAACTGTGTCCACCGATTACGATATGTGCGACCGACTTTATTTCGACGAATTGAGTTTTGAGCGTGTAATGGACATTATTGAGTTGGAAAATCCTATGGGAACTATTGTTTCTACTGGCGGACAAATTCCAAACAATTTAGCTTTGAAATTAGCAAGTGCCAATGTAAATATTCTGGGTACTCAAGCCAATTATATCGATATGGCTGAGGATAGACATAAGTTTTCGTCCATGCTCGATACTTTAGGAATTGACCAACCACGTTGGAAAGAACTGACTACTTTCGAGGATGTGAATGAATTTGTGGATGGTATCGGTTATCCTGTGTTGGTTCGTCCATCCTACGTACTTTCGGGTGCGGCCATGAATGTGTGTTATGATGCTTCGCAATTGGAAAACTTCTTGAAATTAGCTACCGATGTATCTAAAAAACATCCGGTGGTAATTTCTGAATTTATAGAACGATGCAAAGAAATTGAAATTGATGCAGTGGCCAAAAATGGTGAAATACTTGTTTATGCCATTTCGGAACATGTGGAATTCGCAGGTGTTCACTCAGGTGATGCTACCACACAATTCCCTCCGCAAAAAATCTATGTGGAAACTATTCGCCGTATTAAGAATATTGCCCGTGAAATTGCAAGTTCACTTCATATTTCAGGACCGTTCAATATACAATTCTTAGCCCGCGATAATTATATCAAGGTCATAGAATGTAATTTACGCTCGTCGCGTAGTTTTCCATTTGTATCCAAGGTGTTAAAAATCAATTTTATTGAATTAGCAACACAAGTGATGTTGGGCTTAGACGTAACAAAACCAGAGAAATCGGCCTTCGATCTTGATTATGTAGGTATCAAAGCATCTCAATTCTCCTTTGCTCGCTTGCAACAGGCCGACCCTGTTTTGGGAGTTGATATGGCTTCTACTGGTGAAGTCGGTTGTATTGGCGACGATTTTCACGAAGCAATTCTAAAATCATTGCTTTCGGTAGGTTTCCGCATTCCAAAGAAACGAATCTTAATATCATCGGGAGAGCCAAAATCGAAAGTTGAATTGTCAGACGCTTGCTTATTACTTCAAAAGAAAGGCTTTGAGCTGTTTGCCACCCGTGGAACTCAACGATTCCTTGCCGAAAATGGTGTTACAGCCACAGCAGTAAGCTGGCCTGACGAAGAGGGTGATTTGAATGTGAAGACCATGCTATCGAATAAACAATTCGATTTAGTGATTAATATACCTAAAAACACCACCAAACGTGAGTTAGCAAATGATTATGCCATTCGTCGTGGTGCCATTGATTTTAATATACCATTGTTGACCAATGCACGATTGGCATCGGCATTTATTACCGCTTTTTGTACAATGACAATAGCTGATATTAAAATAAAAAGTTGGGATGAGTATTGAGTAAATTTAAAAAATAGACTTCAATAGTTCACTGATAAAATAAATGCACCCTAAGTTCCTCTCTTCTGGGGATTTTCTTAGGGTGCATTTTGATAATTAAATCTCTTTTTTTATACTCATACAGATAGAATGCTATCTCAATTATAGGATTCTTTTACAGTTTTAAATATGTTTTCTTATTCCTCGCTCATATTTTTCAAAATTATTTTCCTCTATAAAACGAAGATATTCAGCATTATATTATTTATTTCATGTTTTACAGCATATTTTCTTTCAAAAACATTTGGAAGTAAAGATAAAAGCGACTACTTTTGCACCCGCTTTGAGAGAGAAGCACGGTAATAAGATAGAGTGCATAGCATGTAAGTAAAGAGTCCCGCAAATTTAATTTTGCTAATCAATAGTTACTATATATAACACTTTTCAAAACATTCAATCGAAAAAAAACAATTATTTTTTTTGCAAACTATTGTCAGATTAGAAATTTGAATTACCTTTGCAGTCCGTTTCGCTTAAATTTTTCCAACTACCTTTTAAAGGGTATCATTAAAAAAGCAAACGCCAACAAATTATTTAATAGGGAGCTATTATATAATACCACAATAAGTCTGAGAAATACAACGCACTGTGAAGTGCAATCTTATTCCCCTTTAGGGGTTAGGGGTTTTCAGCAACGATCTTTGAGAATA
>JBBRHJ010000355.1:0-3278 GCA_038222885.1 Bacteroidales bacterium
GATGAAACAAACAGATAAAAGAATCGTTTGAAGGGGTATTAGGTTTATGGTTTGAAAAATGGGAAACATTCCTCACCCAAAGGACTACTAACCCAATGAATGACAAATCATTCTATACACACAAAAGGCTAAGAAGTGCATACCGTAGTCTGAAGAATAACCTACCATGGCTATTCACATGGTACGACTTTTTCCAGATCAATATCCCTAATACAACCAATGCAATTGATGGACACTTTGCAGATTTAAAAAACAAACTACGCAACCATAATGAGTTATCAAAAAAAAGGAAGATGAAATTTATTGATGAGTTTTTAAAGGCATAAAAGACCTCTAAAAATGTCAATAGGCTATGAATAACACAGCCTATTGGTTTGACTTTTTCATCGGTCTTCTACTTATCCCTGATAGGGTGCTCTCCAGCAGAGCCTATTTCCGTTTGAGTAACAAATGCAAAATTGAGAATAAAAACAGAACTCCCTTCAAACCTTTAAAAAAAATGATCCTGAAAAATGTCCATTAGAAGTAATCGTCTTAAATTTATCCTGAAAAATGTCCATTACTCCTAATTTGGTCTTATTGCAATGAAAATTCTCAAAGTGTGTCCTTTAGTCTGTGAATATATAGGAAACCTATCCCGTCAAACGTATACCAGATTTCAAAGTGATTCAACCCACATTGCAGCTAACCAGACAAAGCTAATTGCTTTTCAATAAACTGTCAATTTTCAAGTTCCAATTTGTAAATTCAAATCAGGAAAAATATCTTATTTAGAATTCCATTTTGTTTGATTATTGTTTAGTATTACAGGCAAATCCTTTGACAATTTAGAGTCAATTAATCTTTCATCTAACTTATATTACTTTTTATCGATAGAGTTATAAATATATACAACTCAAACTAGGCATTACTCTTACCGTACTTTTTTCTTTTACCTGAACTTGGATTTACTCGTAACCTTACACAGCTTGTAAACTATGAAAACACTGCTTGGATTTTTCACACTTTTTATTTCGATTTCTTTAAATGCTACAAACTACTATGTGAAAAATGGTGGAAATAATACTAATTCGGGGTTAAATGATGCTCAAGCCTGGGCTAATACAAGTAAAGTGAATGCGACTGCACTTGTTGCAGGAGATACTGTTTTCTTTAAAAGAGGTTCAGTTATTTATGCAGATGTAATAATGTATCCCAATGGTGGCAGTGTAGGACTGCCGATTGTATTTTCTACTTACGGTACAGGTGCAAAACCTATCCTAAGTGGATTGCGCGAATTAGTTGGATGGAATGTTTCCGGTAATTGGACTAATACAAGCGGTAATATCTGGACTATTTCTTATGGGTTAAGTGATCCTATTAAAAGGCTTTGGATAAACGGTATTGATACAAGAAGAAGTTTCTCACCATTAGTTACAAGTACAAACATTTGGTATTTAAGTGGGAATACTCTTACTATTTTTTCAGTTGGCAATCCTGCTATTACATTTACAACTATACAATGTAATTTACTTGATAAAATATTCTATTGCAATTATGGAAACATAACATTCAAAAATCTTGATTTACAGGCTGCCCATAATTGTATAAGGATTGCTAATAGTGCTGATAATTTTATAATTGATGGTTGTAATATTGGTTGGAACGGCGATGGTGTTGGCATTTTGTCAAGCAATAGTTCTACAAGTCACTCTATTGACAATGTATTGATTCAAAATTGTATTTTTGCATCAAATGATTCCTTGAATTATATTGGAGTAGAAGCCCAATCTACTTTTGCAGGTATTTATTGTAAAAATGGTGCTAGTAATTGGGAAATTAAAAATAATACTTTTTCAAATTGGGGGCATAGTTGTATTGATATTGAAGCATCTGCTACCGGCACTTTAGGATATTATGCAAATAATATTAAAATATACGACAATTATTTTACTTGCCCTAATATATATTATGGTAGAGGTATCGCTATTGCTGTTGCTAAAGATTATGGAAGTGGAATTGAAATTTATAACAATACAATATTTTCATGTCCTACAAATAACCAATTAAGTGGTTACGGAACTAAATTTTACAATAATATAATTGATAATAATAATAGACCTAATGATGTTTACTTATATGCTACTGGCGCAGGCTTAGAGATAAATAATAGCGGTGTTCTTAGCGTTTCCAATATGGAAATCTATAACAATACGATAAGCAATTGTTATGATGAGGGAATATCATTTGGAGGTTATGATGGAACTAATCTATATGAGAACAATAAATTTATAAATAACATTATCTATAATTGCGGTCAAAGTACACGATCATCAAACTATCAAATGAAAATATATGATCAGACCTCAATGAGCGCAAATACGTTTAAGAATAATTTATTCTATAAGTCGGGAACAACCGATCTGATTTACTACGGTAACGATGCAACTAATGATTACCCTCATACAGTAGCAGAATTTAATGCTGAAAATGGAACTGATGGAGATGCTATTTTAAATAATTTGCAAATTGATCCTTTATTTGTTGATCCGGCCAACAGTAATTTTCATCTCCAAATAAATTCGCCTGCCATTAATGCTGGTTTAAATGTAGGGTTACCTTTTAATGGGGTTGCACCTGATATAGGAGCTTATGAATTTATTGAAAGTGTCAATAATCAATCTCCACAAATTCAGAACCAAGGCTTTCAACAAAATGAAAATAGCCCAAACGGAACAACCGTTGGCACAGTCTTAGCTTCAGATCCTGATGCTGGTCAAACACTTTCGTATTCTATCCTTTCCGGAAACACCAGCGGTGCATTTGCCATCAATGCTTCAACCGGAGCATTAACAGTGGCTAATTCTTCAGCCCTGAATTTTGAAGTTACCCCATCCTTTGCACTTGTGGTAAAAGTGCAGGATAACGGAACCGGAATTTTGAGTCGCCAGGCAACGGTAACAGTATCATTGACTGATATTAACGAAGCTCCGGTTATCAGCAATCAGGCTTTCTCCGTTGCCGAAAACTCCGTCAACGGAACAATTGTTGGTACCGTTGTTGCTTCGAATCCTGATGCAGGTCAAACACTTTCGTATTCAATTCTTTCAGGAAATACCATCGGTGCATTTGCAATCAATACTTCAACCGGAGTATTAACAGTGGCTAATTCTTCAGCACTGAATTTTGAAGTTACTCCATCCTTTGCACTGATAGTAATAGTTCAGGATAACGGAACCGGATTGTTGAGCAGCCAGGCAACGGTAACGGTTTTATTGACTGATATTAACGAAGCTCCC
>JBBRHJ010000356.1:0-3212 GCA_038222885.1 Bacteroidales bacterium
CCATCGGGACAAATTTCTCCAGTAATTGGATCTATGACAGCTACTTCTGTAAATTCATACGCACCACCAACTGTTGTGCAGCGCACTTCAAAACTATCGGTAATAAGGGTTTGAGTCATGCCGGGCGATGTTTCGGTCAAACCGTAAACGCTCGTAATGTCCATAAACATTTTTTCGTTCACTTTACGCATCAGCTCTATGGGGCAAAGTGCGCCAGCCATAATCCCAGTTCGCAAAGAACTCATGTCGAACATATCGAACATGGGATGATTTAATTCGGCAATAAACATGGTTGGAACGCCATAAACCGCCGTACATCGCTCTTTGTGAATAGAGGCTAGCGTTACAAGTGGATCGAACTTCTCTACCATTACTTGTGTACAACCATGTGTTAAACAGTTCATTACTGCCAGCACCACGCCAAAACAATGGAAAAGTGGAACACAAATACATAGTTTATCAGCTTGGGTAAAATTCATGTGCTCACCCGTCAGAAAACCATTGTTGGAAATGTTAAAGTGCGAAAGCATAACTCCTTTTGGGAAACCTGTGGTTCCTGAAGTGTATTGCATATTTACGGTATCATGGCATTTTACCGTTTTCTTTATTTCCAACAACTGTTCATTAGTTTTTGAACTACCCAACAGTAAGATTTCGGCAGTATTGTACATACCTCGGTGTTTTTCTTGTCCGATATAAATCAGGTTTTTTAATGTTGGAAATCGTTGCGAATTCAAACAACCACGTTGAGTCGTTTTTAGTTCAGGAATAAGTTGGTTTACAATTTCAACATAATCGTTGCCAGAAACTCCATCGGTAATACATAAGGTATGCATATCTGAATTTTCAATCACAAAAGCAAGCTCGTGCGATTTGTAACTGGTATTTACAGTTACGGCCACAGCTCCTATCTTGGCACATGCAAACAAAAAAGTCAACCAATCCGGAACGTTTTGAGCCCAGATTCCAACATGCGTTCCGTTGCTAACTCCAATGCTGAGTAAGCCTTTGGCCATATTGTC
Organism: Bacteroidales bacterium; assembly: GCA_038222885.1. GTDB lineage: Bacteria > Bacteroidota > Bacteroidia > Bacteroidales > Paludibacteraceae > Paludibacter. Next base: position 1,023 of record JBBRHJ010000356.1, read on the forward strand.
GACCCGCGAATTGAATTGCAGCCAATTGAAACGTAAATTTCTATCGGAATAAACAATACATTCATTTTCAGGTGTTTTATCGGTCCAAAATTCCAACCATTCACCAATTGTTTTTTCGTGTAATTGCATAAAAGCTTTACTTATAGTGGATTGTATTCAACCTTTTCCAAATTGAATATACAGAAGTGTATAATAATTTTTTAGAGCGGAGTATAAACTACTGCTACAATTTGAGCCGATTCGCTATCTGGCGTAGTAACTAAATGATCTACAATAGAATCGTAATAAATGCTATCTCCCTTTTCGAGTAAATAAACCTCTTGACCATACAGTATCTTAACCCTGCCACTTAGTACAAAAATAAATTCTTCACCTTCATGAGAAGATAGTGTCGTATCTTGATTTTCGGTAGGTTTAATGTCGATTACAAAGGGCTCGATATGTCGTCCTGGCTTATTGCCCGCCAAAGCATAAAAGTCAAGATGCGTGTTTGAAGTTGATAGCTGACTCGAAAAAGTAGCTGGCTGCTGACGGTCGGAATTACGATGAATTGCAGGACCTAAGTTCTCCGAATCATCTAAAAATGTACCAACTCTAACGCCAAGTCCGCGAGCAATTTTAATCAAAGCCCCTAAGGATGGTACTTTCTGGCTTGTAACCAACAATTGAATTTGTGAAACTGTGAGTCCTGACCTATGAGATAATTCCTCGAAGCTCAAATTTTTGGCTTCCATGAGGCTTTTGATTTTTTCTCCAACAATAGTGTTATTCATGAAAATGTAGTATTTGACGGTTAATTATACGATAATTAATTATTTGATAGTCGATTCTCACAAGTGATTGCGTTATTCTTTTTTTGAAAGCAAAGCGTTGTAAACTTCGATATTATTCAGTTTTTCGAGGGCTAATTTTAAATCTGAATCGGTCCGTAGCGAAAACTCTATTTCACCTTTTTGAAAATAATATCTTTTGATAATCTCGTGGCTTAATAAATCAACAATGTCAGTTTTGTTGTTTTCGATATTATTAGCAATATCTGGTTTTAATTTCAACTTTAAGGCTTCAAACTCTGCTTCTGCTGATTTATCCAAACCTTCCAAGGCTGCCACTTCCAATAACTGTGTGAAGTATTTTTCGGTTTGCGAACTATAAGTAAATTTTTTCTCGACCAAATAATCTGAAAATGATTTAAATTCTTCATCACTTAACTCAAATTCTTCCGGTTTGCTTATTGTATTATGAGTTGAATGATATTTATTTACAAAATCGAAATACATATTTTGAGCAAAAATATAATAAGCAATATTCAATTTTCGGTCGTCTTTGGTAACAATGTCGGGGATTATTCCACCACCATCTCTCACTTTTCGGCCATTGCGTGTACTAAATTCATTGGTTAAACTGTCAGGAACGCGTCCAATACTACCATCCTCATTTCGATGACTGTAATCAATAGCCTGAATGCAGCGGCCACTCGGAATATAATATTTTGCAGTAGTTACTTTTAAATGACCACCATAGCCTACTGGTCGGATGTTTTGCACTAATCCTTTTCCGAAAGTGCGTTCGCCTAAAATAATTCCTCTGTCTAAATCCTGAATAGCTCCAGCAACAATTTCAGATGCGGAGGCGGAACCTCTGTTGGTCAGAACGACCAATTTCATTTCAGGATAAAGTGGCTCTGTTGGTGTTTTATATGCTCGTTCGGTAAGTTGATTTTTACCTTTGGTCGCAACTACTTCTGTTCCCTTGGGTACAAAATAACCTACAATTTTCACAGCTTCGTCAATAAGTCCTCCACCATTATTGCGTAAATCTATGATGAGCGACTCAATTTGATGTTTTTTAATCATGTCGTTTATGGCCAACTTCATTTCCATGGCCGATTTATCAGTAAAGTCTCTCAATAAAATATAGCCTGTCTTATCAGCTACATTGGCATAATAAGCTACTGGATTAACTTGAATTTTCTCCCTAAGAAATTCCTTTTCAATAGGTTTCTTCTGCCCATAACGCAACAGTTTTAGTTTGATTTTTGTGTTGGGAACCCCTTTCAATAAGGCACTTACACTACTTACATCCATTCCTTTTACTGACTTTCCGTCCACTTCGAGGATCACATCACCTGCAATAATCCCATTTCGCTGAGCAGGCATTCCCTCGTAAGGCTCAGAAACGCATATTTCTGCA
>JBBRHJ010000357.1:0-3183 GCA_038222885.1 Bacteroidales bacterium
AAATTTGAAAACCAAAGCCAGAAGCATTGGCGCCCGATGGAGCCAGACGAATAAATGCTGGTATGTGTTGTGTAACAAGGAGAATTACAATACGATACTTCGTACCTTTGATGAGATTGAAATCGTAAAAGATGAAAACAATAAGCGGCAGACTGAACCTGCTTTAATAAAGCATGAAATTGTTCACATAGCTGAGGTAATCAGCGAAATTCATCCCGAGGATTTGGGACGACATAAGGATTCAGATCCTGAATTTGTCAGCAAAATTGTTTTCAAGGGTAATACCGGTAAATATTGGATATTGGCTGTTCCATACAAGGCAGGAATAACACCTAAATTGATGGACATCAAAGGGGTTTACTGGAACAAAACACAAAAAGCATTTTTTGTACTGAGGCATATCAATGTAAAACTGAAGGTTGAAGCATTGTTGGGTATAGGTGAAATTTTTCCGCCGGAATATTTCAACCTTGAAACCGTTGTTTCGAACCCAAATACTTTTATTGAGCTGAACGAATATACTCCGGATAAAAAGTGGATGATATTGAGTTGTCCGCCAGTTCCGTATTTACTTGAACAGGTAAAACGCTGGGAAGGAAGTAGGTATAGTAAAGCAAACGGGGCTTACCTGCTTACTGCCACACCTGATATGTTAGGTAACCTGCAAAAACTGGCCGGAGAGTTGAATATTCCGATTCACAATAAACTATCGGAGCGGTATTTAAGTAAGTACAAGGCGATCAATAAAAAGGCATCGAAATTGCAAAACTTAAGAGAAAGCCTTTTAAAACAAGTGCCAGTGATGGCTCGGACTTATACGCTGGCAATGCTCGATTATCTAATGGCGCAGAATTACAGCGCGAACACCATTCGAAGCTATACCGCATCGTTCAACTTGTTTTTGCGGATAAACTACTATCAAAATCCGGATATTTTAACTGAAATGCAGATTGTAAAGCATCTTGCCGGAATGACAGAAAAAGGGTTATCGCCTTCGACCCTGAATATGTTGGTAAATGCACTGTTGTATTATTTTCGTACTGTTTTGAAACGCGATGCATTCGAGATACGTTTGCCTCGACCCCGAAAGGAATATCACTTACCTACTGTGCTTACGATGGAAGAATGTTCACGGATTTTTAGTTACGTTGAAAATCCAAAGCACAAGCTATTGCTGCTGATTGGTTATGGTGCAGGGCTTCGCCGAAGCGAGATCGTTTCGCTTAAATGGTCGGACATTTTATTTGACGAACACAAAATACACATTAAACAAAGCAAGGGGAATAAGGACCGGATTGTGATGTTGCCATACTCGGTGGTGGAATACTTAGCCGATTACCGTAAACTTTACCCAAGTGATGATTGGGTTTTCTCCGGGCAATACAAAGGCGAAGCATTGAGCGCCAGTACGGTTCAAACGGTTATGAGGGCGGCAGTTACCAAAGCGCAGCTCGAAAGGAAAGCAACGGTACATACGCTTAGGCATAGTTTTGCAACCCATTTGCTTGAAGGTGGAACAGACATACGCTACATTTACCCCGTTGGATTAAATTGAATAAGATATGTTTTACTACGTCTATGTTTTGAAAAGCGAAATTGACAATATGTGGTATACTGGTTATACTTCAAATTTGAGGAATAGGCTGCTTATGCACAATGAAGGGAAAGTAGAATCAACTAAAAATAGAAGACCTTTAAAGTTAATTTATTTTGAAGGGTGTTTAATTCAACAAGATGCTACAAGAAGGGAAAAATACTTAAAATCAGGAAATGGGAAAATATATTTAAAGAGCAGATTAAGTCACTTTTTCAATCCTACGGGGTGAACAGCAATTGCTAGGTCACAGCAGTATAAAAACCACGATGATTTACACGCACATCACACCAAAAGCGGTAAAAAATATAGTCAGCCCGCTTGATAATTTAGTCCAAAGTAATTTTAACCATAAAAAGATTGAAAAAAAATAGATAATCCTTTTGATTTATAAACATAACCACTACTTTTAACACAATCAAAACAATCAAGGAATTACAAAACAACATAGCGAATGGTTGACAATCCAAGTTTCGAAAAAGTAGGATAAACTTCGCGATATTTACTAGTTATGGGCAAGTGTAAAGGGCAGACAAAGCAAATACGCTACAAATACATTAATGAATTATTTTGAAATTAAGTGTGAGAAAATAAATAAAGAGAAAATAAATTTAATATTATGAGAAGGATCAATTCAATTTATAAGAAAATCTTATTAATGTGTTTGATGATGATTAGTTTGGCCCTAACTGCTCAAACTAAAAAAATCTTAATTGTATCTTTGGAAGACACAACTATGGTGCACGGTCATCTTGGAATTACAGCTTTTAAGAACTATAAGGACAGCCTAAGAATTAGTTTTCCATTTTCGAAATACATTGAAGATAAACTATCTGGTTATTTAAAAACTTCATTTGAGACACACATAATAAATGCTCCTACTGAAATAAGGGAAAAGGCCTTTGGATTTTGGGGACAAAGTAAAGAATATAAAGAATGGATTAAAGAGGTAGGAAAAGGGTATGATAATTTAATTATAATAAACAATATTGATATTAATAAAGGAATGCGTAATCCCCTAATGCCGACAAATACAAGCGGATTTTTTAGTCGTGGATCTACCCGAGGTGTTTTCACTACAATTAGTTTAGATGCTTATCAGACATCCAACAATCAAAAGTTAGAATACGATAATTTTGGATGTAAATTTTTTAAAATCCTGAAGGACTTTAAAATGCCCGAAGATAAAAGAACATTTGATGAACAAATGTTGGAAACCATACAAAATGAATTAATTGAGCTAATTGACATTAAAATCAAATACTTTTTAGCTAACACATACACTATACCGAATTTGTAATAGATTTTTAACTTTAAAACTTAACATAGAAATCTGATTATTTTTATCATGAAAAACACCAGCCCATAACTTCAGCTACCCGTCAAGTGCGGCAGCAGTGGTTTTCGGGGTGCATCTTTCCGCTCGGGCAGCTTATCGGCTTGACAGGAAATCGCCCGCAGTCCGCCCCTGCGTGTAGCTTCCTACGTTATGTGGCAGTTTAAAAAGACGCTTTTACGATAATGAATAACGAAATGACAAAATATAGTTCCAGTGATATATTACAGATTTTGACTGATTTTTATACCTG
>JBBRHJ010000358.1:0-3177 GCA_038222885.1 Bacteroidales bacterium
AATTAAAGTTCTTTGATGTCATGAAGAATAAATTCAATAGCCCTCGAGAGAGGGTTAAAAAAAGTTTATTTTAGTGTCTCAAAAATAAATAAAAGTCTGAAAACAAACAACTTACTCATGTTAGCTTGACGGCTATGCCCATTTGGGGGTTTGGGGGTCATAACGTTACAATTAAAGAACTATTTTATAAATTTTATAGGTTTCTAATTAACTAATTTTATTCAACTTGACCGAAAGGGATAAGCAGTTTAAAATAAATAATGTGATCGTAAAATACAGCCTACTTTTTGACCTATACGCCAGTTATTTATATTAAATGCTATATTATGGTTATGAGGTATTTAAAAACTTTTTTCAATATATGTGTTTTTTCATTTTTTTTAACCGCTCTAAGGCTGAGTTTAGCAAATAATTATCGTACTTTTGTATGATTTTTCCCAAAAACTAGACTTATTCAAAATCAGACAATTAAATGAACAAAACAATTCTGAATAAACTCACCCCACACTTAATTGCATTATTGCTGTTTAGCATTATATCTTTTTTCTATTTTAAACCCGTACTCGAAGGTAAACAATTGATTGGTCATGATACCGAAAGTTGGATGTACATGGCCAAAGAAACCATCGATTATAACGAATCGCATGACGATGTTACACTTTGGTCAAATTCCATGTTTGGAGGTATGCCAACCTACCAAATTTCGATGAAACAGCCATACAACTTAATTCAATATATTGAGACTACTCTTAATATTTATCCGAAAAGCGTTTACAACCTAATGCTCTATTTCATTGGGTTTTATATTTTACTTTTGGCTTTTAAGGTTAAACCATGGCTTGCTATTGTTGGGGCAATTGCTTTTACTTTCGCTTCGTACAATCTGATAATAATTTTGGCGGGTCATAATTCAAAAGCCATTACCATTGCCTACATGGCTCCGCTGATTGGTGCAGTTTTCGTGGCTTTCCGTCGTAATAAATGGCTCGGAAGTTTATTAACTGCTGTATTTTTGAGTTTAGCTATCAGGGCTAATCACGTTCAGATTTTATATTACACACTGATTTTATTGCTGTTTTTTGGAGTTGTAGAGTTTATTTATAGCTTGAAGGATAAACAATTAAAATCATTTTTTCAATCAACCGGATTGGTACTTGTGGCAGCTATTATTGCCATCGGGATGAATGCAACTTCGCTAATTACAACCTACGAATACAGCAAATACACCATGCGAGGTGAGTCGAACGGTTTAACTGTTGATACTCAGAACTCACAACATGGTCTGAATAAGGACTATATAACGCAATGGAGTTATGGAATAGATGAGACTTTGACTTTGTTGATTCCTGACTTCAAGGGCGGTGCAAGTGGCGGAAAGTTGACTGCCGACAGTGAAACTGCAAAAAAACTGAAAAGTTTAGGTGTCCCCAACTTGGATAAATTCATGCGTGAAATGGCATTGCCGCTTTATTGGGGAACGCAGCCAGGCACGTCGGGTCCTGTTTATTTGGGTGCAATCGTCATGTTGCTTTTCGTATTAAGTTTCTTTTTAGTGGAAAGACGCATTTTGTGGTGGTTAGTTCCTGCTATTCTGCTTACTTTATTGTTGTCGTGGGGTCGTAACTTTATGTGGCTTACCGATATTTTTATCGATTATGTGCCCATGTACAATAAGTTCAGAACCGTCTCCATGACTTTGGTGGCAACAGGTTTTGGCATTACATTATTGGCTATTCTAGCCTTAAAAGAAATTTTCAATCCTGAATTTGATAAAAAATCTTTAATACGACCATTGCTTATCAGTGCTGGTATTACCGCAGGATTGTCTTTGATATTTGCTTTGATACCTTCGTTGGCTGGTAATTTTATTGCTCCGGGCGATGCACAACTTCAAGGTGATTATGCATTTTTGAAAGAAACTTTGCCAATCGACCGTAAAGCCATGTTAAGTGCTGATGCATTCCGTTCGGTGGGTTTTATTTTAGTGGCAACTTTGGTTCTGTTTCTTTATGCTAAAAATAAACTGAAAGAAACTGTCGCCATCAGCGTATTTGGAATCTTGTTTTTGGCCGATCTAATTCCGGTAGACAAACGTTATTTAAATGATGATAATTTTGATCGTAAACGTAAAATTGAGACATTAATCGCACCTACCCCAGCAGATAAAATAATTCTTGCCGATAAATCTGAATTCAGGGTATTGGATGCTACTGTCAATATTTTCAATGATGCTGCACCATCCTATTTCCATAAAAACATCGGCGGTTATCATGCGGCCAAGCTTCGCAGATATCAGGAACTAATTAATATGCAAATAGATGGCGAAATTGGTCAACTATTCAGGGCTTTTGGTAATGCAAAATCATTCGACCAAATAGCTCCTACACTTGATTCATTGGGCGTACTCAATATGCTTAATATGAAGTATTTGATTTACAATAAAGATACTCAGCCTTTGCTCAATCCTTATCACAATGGAAATGCTTGGTTTGTAAATAAGTTGGTTGTTGCTGCTGATGCTAATGAAGAAATGAAATTAGTAGGCGTAATTGATACCAAACATGAATTGGTGATTGACAAAACCTTCTCGAAAGACATAAGTTTACCAACTAATATAGATAGTACAGCTCAGATTTTATTGAAATCATATCAACCAAATGAGTTAAAATATGATTTTCAATCGAAATCAGATCAATTGGCTGTGTTCTCCGAAATATATTACGATAAAGGTTGGAATGCTTATATCAACGGCGAAAAAGCGAATTATATTCGAGGAAATTACTTGTTAAGAGCCATGTATTTAAAACAAGGTAATTACGAAATAGTATTCAAGTTTGAACCCAGTTCATATCGTATTGGAAATATCATAGCCATTAGTTCTTCGATATTACTAGCATTGGCTTTGTTAGTGTTTGTATTTATATATGCGAAGAAAAGAAAATTTAAAAGTGAGAAATCAATCAAATAATAATGAGCAAAAATAATAATACAACACCTCAGAAAAAAAATAGAAGTATCCACATATCTTCGACTGTAAGTATGTCAATGGTATTGTTTCTAATAGGCTTAGTAAGTCTACTTTACTTTGTTGCTCGCGATTTGAGCGTTTTTGTAAAGGAAAACATCAACTTGTCTATTGTACTTGATGATGGAGTGAATAAAGCCTATTCACAACGT
>JBBRHJ010000359.1:0-3157 GCA_038222885.1 Bacteroidales bacterium
GGCCCGGTGGGCATCACCGCGCGCCTCTATAATTCACGATTCGCTCAAATACATGGCATAAAGGCAAAAAACTAAGTACCCGACTCATCGCTTGCTGTTGCAGAATAACTGCTGTTTCGGTGAAATTAGAAACAATATTGCGATGCGACAACATGACTCCTTTCGGCGAACCAGTAGTTCCAGAAGTATAAATCAGGCTGGCAAGGTCATTTTCACCAATCAAACTCTTTAAATTACGCAATATTTCTTGCTTTTCCGATTTTTTACCTCGTTCAATGATATCCGTCCAGCTTCGCAATCCGTCTATATTTTCGATACAAAAAACAACATCAAGTGATGGCACTTCTCCTAAAACATCTTTGATACGGCTGTAAATAGTGTCGTCAGAAACAACAATGAACTTAACTTTTGCATCATTGAAAATAAACTCGTAATTTGTATCACTAATGGTAGGATATACAGGCACTTGAACAGCTCCAATCTGCAACAAAGCCATATCGAAATAATTCCATTCAGGGCAATTTTTCATGATTGTAGCCACCGTATCGCCTTTGCCAACGCCCATTTCCAAAAAACCAAGACTAAGCAAATCAACCATCTCAACATATTCTTTGCCTGAAACAATTTTCCAATTTTTGTCAATGAAAGAAGCAAAAACATCCGCTTTTAATCCTTCTTCGGTGCGGAATTTATCAAGAATGTCAAATAATCGGGAAATAACGGATCAATCGGAAAAGTTGGGGGATTTAATTTTCAAGCATAAACATTAGCCAGCCTAAACAAGAAAAAGCTAACATTTCTCACTCCTCTGAATGAGGCTCTGAAGGCCTTTATTTTAGCATTAAAGGATTCTGCCGAGGCATTCGTAGCTCTGTTTTCAAAGAAGTTCAATATTGATTGGTAATGATTTTCAATAGAATTGGCAATAGTTTTAAAGGATTTAAAGCCTGATTTTTCCACTTTGTTATACCATTGCGCTAGTCGGGTAAATGCAACTCCTTTTGATTTTGACTGACTATAAACTTGGCCTAGTTGCATGGCAAGTTTGTGTGCTATTTCAAGGTTTGGATATCTTGCAAACAGTATCTCTGCCCTGAATCTTTGTGAAGGTGTCCAATTAGATTCTGATTTAAACAGCAGGTACCTGCTTCTTGCTAACAATTGTCGGAGTGTATCCCCGTTCTCCAAAATATCTGGTATATACTTTAACTTCATTTCTTTGCTCAGTTCAATCTCTTTATTTTCCTGTTCGATAGCCTCCCATCGGTAACTAATTCTCATTTCCTGCACGGCATCATAAGCTAGTTTTTGTACATGAAAACGATCTGTGACCATTATGGCATCAGGAAAAGTATATTTTACACTCTTTTCCATCGCGCCCGCCATATCAAGGGTTATCTCTTTTACCTGACGACGAATTTTGAGCGGAATCTTTTCAAGCACACTGCGTATTTTATCACTTTCTGTGCCCCTTATCATTGCTACCAATGCGCCTTTTTTGCCTTTTGCTTGCTTATTGGTCAGCACTGTGTAGAGTTCTCCTTGTGATAGCGAAGTTTCGTCAATACTTAAATTTGGGCCAATGTTTTCTTGAAACAAAATCCATTCCGTTGCATGAGGCAATTGATCCCAGGAGTAAAAGTCACTCAAGTGTTCCCTATATTGTTCTTCCAAAAGTTTCCCATTTACACCAAAGTAATCGCCTACACTTTTAACGCTTACTGCTCGTGTATCGAGCAAGTTCTTTTAAAAAAAACGCGAATTCCTGTGTCATTCGTGTCCCCTTTGCTACCAGATTCCAGTCTCTACTAACTATGTCCCTTGTGTCTTGGTTGAGCCATCTTCTACGATGTATATGAAGAAACACTTTATTGCCCCGAATAGGGAAATCCTGAACGCTAACTTCTTCGTAAAACCCCTTAGAAACTAGACGTTCATTGACGTATTCTGCTGGTTTTATATTTATCTCTTCAAGGTAAAATTGATACAAATTTTCCGATTGATCGATTTTTACAATCGAAAAGTAATCTAACAATCCTTGAGGCAATACCAAACTTGCTAAAACCTCATAATTTCCTGTTTCCATTGAATTAATTTTCCCCAAAGGAAATCAATTAATTCAAATCCCCCAACTTTTCCGATTGATCCCCTAACAGGTCTTGGAGACCTGTTAGGTCTTTGGTTAATTGAAATGTTAGCCTTCACGCTACTATTTTGTTAACAATGATTCGATAATCATTGAACCCCTTATGTTGATATTCCCTATTTTTGCAAAAATTTGAGCACAACAATGTCAGAAAACTATACCGACGATAGCGTCCGGACGCTGGATTGGAAAGAACATATTCGTTTAAGACCAGGAATGTACATCGGAAAATTGGGCGATGGCACTTCGCATGATGATGGTATTTATGTGCTTTTGAAGGAGGTGATCGATAACTGTATCGACGAATTTGTGATGGGAAATGGCAGGATCGTTGAAGTTACTGTTGAAGAAAATTTGGTTTCCATCCGTGATTATGGTCGCGGAATGCCATTGGGTAAAGTGATTGATTGTGTAAGCAAAATCAATACCGGAGCCAAATACGACTCAAACGTTTTTAAAAAATCGGTTGGTCTCAATGGCGTGGGATCAAAAGCAGTAAACGCACTTTCATCCTATTTCAAAGCACAATCTTTTCGTGAAAATCAGACCAAATTGGTCGAATATAATCAAGGTGAATTGATTAATAATAAACCAGTTTGTGCTGATGACAGTAAATCCGGGACATTAATCGCATTCGTTCCTGACGAGGAAATATTTGGCAAGTACCGCTATTTGGTTGAATATATCGAAGAGATGTTGTGGAATTATGTGTTCCTCAATAATGGCCTCACCATCGTGTTTAATGGACAGAAATTTTACGCGAAAAATGGGTTACTCGACCTGCTTGAGCGCAATATGGCCGGCACCGAAACAATGAATTATCCCATTATCCACATACGCGAAGAGGATTTTGAATGTGCGTTTACACATAGCAACAACACCTATAACGAAGAATATTACAGCTTCGTAAACGGCCAACATACAACCCAAGGCGGAACGCATCAAAACGCTTTCCGTGAAGCGATTGTAAAAACAATTCGTGAGTTTTACAACAAAGATTACGATACAGCC
>JBBRHJ010000360.1:0-3152 GCA_038222885.1 Bacteroidales bacterium
GTTATCAAACAAGTATATGAAACAAAAGGACAACAATACGAAAATATTCTGATTCCGGTTTCGGACGGAAAACGCGTATTTAATATAACTGCTCACCTCGAAACAGCTTATAAAACTGAAGGCCGCGAAGTAGTGAAAGCATTTGAAAAACAAACACTGCTTTATGTAATTGATGATGAGTGGAAAGAACATCTCCGTCAGTTGGATGAATTGCGTAACTCGGTTCAGAATGCAAGTTATGAACAAAAAGATCCGCTGTTGATCTATAAACTGGAATCATTCGGATTGTTTAAAGAAATGATTGATTCGATCAACCGTAAGATTTTGGCAATTTTGACTCGTGGTCAGATTCCGATGCGTGAACCGGAACAGGTTCGTGAAGCACGGCCAACTCAACGTATGGATTTGAGTAAATACAAAACTCAAAAAGATGAAGTTGGAACCAGAAGTGGCAACAGCGAAGATCCAACCAAACAAGATACTCGCGAACAACAAAGCCACATACCAATTCGTGTGGAGAAAAAAGTAGGACGTAATGATCTTTGTCCTTGCGGAAGTGGAAAAAAATATAAAAACTGCCACGGAGCTAATTAATTCAGAATCCCTAACCGTTTAGGGGACTATAATGACTCTCGTTCACATTATTTATCAAACAATACTAATTAAAATTCTCCCTTTAGGGGGTTAGGGGGCTTATTTTATGCTAAACTTCATCACTTGGAATGTAGAACCTGTGTTGGTTCATATTGGACCTTTTTCAATTGGTTCATATTTTATTTTGTTAATAATTATACTTGTGTATATACTAATTTTAGGATATAGACATTTTTTTCAAAGGAAGGAAAATAAAATAAGTTCTTTAAATGACAAAAAAGAAACTATTACTTTTAATAAAAAAAGTTTTAAGCTAGTACGAAAAGATGATCAGTACTTTGCTTATGTTGCTGGTTTATTTATATTTCTACGAATAATTGGAATTTTAGGTGAAGATCTAAATATTAATCTATCCATTCGCTGGTACGGATTGCTTTGGGCTTTGGGCATTTATGCAACTTTGTTGATAGTTACTCGTCTGTTCAAAAACGAAAAGCTACCGGAAGAATGGGTGGATAAATTGTTTATTTACACCGTTGTAGGAACCATCATCGGAGCTCGTCTCGGACATTGTCTTTTCTATGAATGGAGTTATTTCAGTGCTCATCCAATTGAAATTCTGTATATTTGGCATGGCGGACTTGCCAGTCACGGTGGAGCTATTGGAATTCTGGTTGCCATGTATTTCTACAATAAAAATGTCTCAAAAAAAGGCTATGTATGGATTTTCGACCGTTTGGTAATCGGTGTCGCTATTTGTGGCGCATCTATTCGCCTCGGAAATTTGATGAACTCGGAAATTTACGGAAGTGTAACCAACCTACCCTGGGGATTTATTTTTGCCAAAGATCGGATGGGCGATGGCCTTCCCCACCACCCTACTCAAATTTATGAAATGCTATATTGCCTCATAACTTTTGCAGTAACCTGGTGGTTGTACTGGAAAAAAGAAGCCTATAAGAAAAACGGATTAATTTTTGGCGTTTTTCTGATTGGTATTTTCGGTTCACGTTTCTTACTCGAATTTATTAAACTCGATCAGGAAGCTTTCGAGTCGGGCATGTTGCTGAATATGGGACAAATTCTGAGTATTCCGTTTGTCGTTTGGGGAATCTGGCTTATCTACAGAAGTTCAAAAAGTTCAAAAACTCCGAAAGCAATAAAATCATAAATTCGGCTGTTCTATCATGCGAATTTCAGGAATCATCTTATTGGTATCTCTTCTTTCGGTCAAATCGTTTGCTCAATCCGATTCAACTTCTGTCGCTGATTCCGTTCGGGTGCATAAAACCGAACAGACTGTAAAATGGTATAATTCCCATTATGTTCAGGAAAGCATTGCGCCCGTTAGTTTAGCTCTGGGAAGTGCGATTATTCTGGTTGTTCCGGGATTAAAAGGTGGATTACAAAGCAAACTGAACTGGAACGATGACCTAAAACCGGGTTATATCAATCTGGGTGAAGATTATGTCCGCTACGCTCCTGCTGTAGCCGAATATGCCCTGAGTTTGTGTGGTATGAAATCCAAACACCGTTTTATCGATCGAAGCATTGTTCTTGCAGTATCCTATATAGCAAGTGATTTTGTGGTTTATAATACAAAAAATATCACCAAATCGCTTCGTCCCGGCCGTCTGCCCGGAAATACCGATTATTCATTCCCTTCGCAACATACAGCCATGGCTTTTGTGGCTGCCACTTTTCTCGATCATGAATTAGGATATATCAGCCCGTGGATTTCGGTTGGAGGTTATGTGGCTGCAAGTTACGTGGGTTATGCACGAATTGCCCGTAATCGTCACTGGACCAGTGATGTTTTGATGGGTGCAGCTGTCGGTATGTTGATGACTAACGCAACCTATTGGGCCTATGACGGCGTAATGAAACTGTTCCCCAAAAATCTCACTATTGCTCCCACCATCGATCCACAACAAACCGGATTGTATGTTTGTTATACCTTTTAAATTTTATAACTCTGTTTTAAATGGCTAAAAATAAAACCGATATTGACTTTACGAAAGTAAAACCCTATAATCAGGACGAGGAAAAAACAGCTCAGCTTGCCCGTATGTTCAATACAATTTCGGACAAATACGATCAGTTTAATGATATTATGACCTGGGGAATGGCGCGGATGTGGCGAAGAAGTTCGTTACTGGCTTTAAAAAAATTTGAACCAAAACTGATTTTGGATATTGCTGCCGGAACAGCCGATATGTGCATTAAATCTTATAAATATCTGAATCCTGAACATGTGACAGGCGTGGATATTTCTGATAAAATGCTCGAAATGGGACGCGTAAAGGTTGAAAGTGCCGGATTAAGCGACAAAATTGATTTGCAGGTTCAGGATGTTTCTTCAATGACTTTCGATAATGCAAGTTTTGATGCAGCAACTATTGCATTTGGAATACGTAACTTTGAAAAACTGAACGAAAGTTTGCAACAAATTAACCGCGTTTTACGAACCGGTGGTCATCTGCTCATTCTGGAAATGAATGAACCCGAAAAAGGATTGTTATTTAAAGGATATCAGCTTTATACAAAGGTTTTTGTAC
>JBBRHJ010000361.1:0-3122 GCA_038222885.1 Bacteroidales bacterium
GAGTAGTGGCAATGGCAATGAAATTTATAATATTTATTCTTGCGAAACAAAAAAATGGTCCAGATTGCTTGATGTTCCGCTAACCGATGGACAGAGGTTAATGAATGCCTACCAAACCGAACCAACTGTGATGGAGGATGGTTGGTATCATGTATATTGGGTATGGCGAGATACACCTGATTGTGCTACAAATCACGATTTATCTTACATGAAAAGTCCTGATTTGAAGCATTGGTTCAATGCCTTTGGCGAGAAAGTCAAATTGCCTGCAACACTGGACAAGAAGTTATTGATTGTTGATCCAATTCCAGTTAACGGAGGAATTATAAACTTGTCGGCCTTACTTTGTTTGGATGATAATAACAATCCTGTTTTTGTTTATCATAAATTCGATTCAGTTGGAAATACCCAGTTTTTTGTTGCTCACATTAAAGCTAATCGCTGGGTATACAAGCAGATAACCAATTGGGATTATCGCTGGCATTTTTCTGGGAAAGGCTCTATAGATGTAGAGATAAGTATAAATGACTTTAGTAAAAAAGAGGACGGAAATTACGAAATTGACTACTGGCATATAAAGTATGGAAAAGGTACAATAATACTCAATCAGGCATTTGAAAATGTTGGAAAGTTTGTTAAACCGGAACCTGTTTTAAATGGAATATCACTTGAGGGAAATTTCCCTGGTTTACAGGTACAAACCATAGGAGATATTGGTAAAACGAATGAAGAAAATACCAGATATATGCTGAAATGGGAGACCCTCGACCGAAACCGAGATCAAGCACGCCCAAAACCCTGGCCTAAACCCAGCCAGTTATATTTGTATAAATTGAAGAAAACTAGATAGTTGGGTCGATGCTGAGCAGTAGGCTGAATTAAAGAGAATGTTCAAACTATGATGACTTAAACCAAAACAATTATTTTTTCAGTCCAAAACCTGTAGTGGCATAATTCCGATTGTAGCAACTTAAATTGCTTGCGGAAAACGTCCATAAGCAGTTCAATTCCATTACACAAGGATGTTTTATATGATTATCCGCAAAGTGTGCATAAAATCAATATGGCTTCAAAAATTAAGAGAAACAGGCTGTAAGGCAGAACTTATGTGTTTGGACAGAAATAATGTCCTATTTTCACAATAAATTAAAAAAATGGAACGCTGATAAATGCTGATTTAGCCGAAAAAAAAACGGATAAGAATTTCGACAATTCGATATGATTTTCAATCAACCATTGTCTTATCAGTCATGCTTACATAACTTAGATCCGTTTTAATTCGCTTTGCCCGTTAAATCCACATTCTATATCTTAAAAATACTTAGATACGCTAATTGGGGATAATCATAATGTATTATTAGACGAACTTGCCTGCGGCGGGGAGGCTAGACATTGGACTGTTTTATTTCTGCAATCGGTATCAGTTCACTTTATACTTTTCTGATTCTTACAGCTCTAACAAAATGTGCTTTCCCTTTCTCGAGGATTAAATCTGCTCGAAAACGAGTTGGTAATATATTCTGCTTCAAATTTGTCAAGTTGATTTCATTCCATACCTTAGTGGCAAATTCAATGGCTTCTTTCTTAGAGAGTTTGGCATAAACATGGAAATAGGAATCTGGATTCTGAAAAGCAGTTTTCTGAAGCGAAAGAAATCGTTCCAAAAACCATGCTCGAAGGTCGTCTTCTGCCGCATCCACATAGATAGAGTAATCAAAGAAATCAGAAACGAAAACACGCCTCTTTTGAAGTAAACGATTAGAATTCACCTGCAACACATTGACTCCTTCCACAATAAGTATATCTGGCTCTACTATGGTTTGCACTTCGTTGGGAACAACATCATAATTCAGGTGTGAATAAAAAGGGACACTCAGCGTTTTCTGTCCTGATTTTGCCGATGAGAGCAATGCCATTAGTTTTTTTGCATCATAACTTTCAGGAAAACCTTTGCGGTCCAATATCCCCATCCGTTCCAGTTCTTCGTTGGGATAAAGAAAGCCATCGGTGGTAATAAGTGCCACATTGAGTCTTTCGGGAGTCATAGAAAGCAATTTCTGCAGTACTCGGGCGGTAGTGCTTTTTCCTGCTGCCACGCTTCCCGCAATACCAATGATATAAGGAACACAACAACTTGTATTCATAAAAAACTCATCGCACTCAGCGTGTAAACGGCGGTAATGGGTGATGCGAATTTGGAGTAAGCGAACCAGAGGGATGTAAATTTGCTCTATTTCTTCGGACGTTAATGGCTCATTTAAAGCCTGAAGCTTTGAAAGATCAATATCCGAAACAGGGAAATCAGGATGTTCCTCTAACTTGCTCCATTCCTCACGGGTAAAACTGCGAAATGGAGAAAAGGTTGCATCATATATCTTCTTACTCATAACATTCGTTTAAATGAAGGGGCTAAGATAATAATTTTTTGGAAAATTTGACTTACTTACAAAATAGTTGCAAGCACAAACGCATTAAAATTCTTTTGCAATCATATTCTTTAATGCTGAATTGCTGGAGCATTTTGGATCGGGCATGAAATGGATTTTACACGCATATAGTCCCGACATATTCCACCTGAGCGAGAACTTTATAGAAATTGTTTTTCCGTTCGAGGACGAATACTTGCAGGTAACCGAACAAGTAAATAGTTCTGACAAAGAAGATAGTAAGTGATGGCTGCTGAGCCGAAGGTGAGGTTTGGGGAATGAAAAAATGGCTGTCTTTTTTGGGACAGCATTACTATATTGCTTGGTTATTTTTGGAGGAGTGGAATCTATGCTACCTATTTCGGCTATTTTTATATCAAAGTACGTGTTGGTATTGAGTAACTTTCCTTAAACATTCTGAAAATCGAACTTTTGTTGCCGTTACATTGAATTTTCCATATTCTACATTCCGCAAGTGAAATTTCCGTAGCACTACTTTCAGCAAAAAAAAGCTAAGACTGTTTTAAATGTACAGTTGGTATAACATTCAGAACAAATACAACTACAAATTATTTTCAAGAAACAAACTGTATTATTTGAACCAAGGTTTTAATAATAATGGCATAAATGATTGCATTTCCCCAGTTTTAGTCAAGCTAAAAACGAAAATAGATTATTTAGGCTGGAGGATGTATG
>JBBRHJ010000362.1:0-3121 GCA_038222885.1 Bacteroidales bacterium
TGGCGAAGGAGTTTTGAGTGCTCATTTTCCAGTAGAAATGGCGACAGGACAAAAAACAGGCTTCATTTTCGATAAGGGTATGCCTGCAAGTGAAGCCGCCATTATGGAATATAAGCTCAAATTTAGCAAAGATTTTCAATGGAAGTTAGGAGGCAAATTACCTGGACTTGGAGGTGGTGGCATACCTGTAGGTTGCACTACAAATTTGGATAAAATACAAAACGGTTTTTCAACCCGTTTGATGTGGCGTGCTAATGGTAATTTAGTGGTTTATACCTACTTCCCCAATCGGGATATAACTAAATGTGGTGTTGACTACCAAATATTCTCAAATATGAAAACCGAACAATGGTATACAGTCAGACAAGAACTGAAACTGAATACTCCCGGTGAGTACAATGGCGTAATGAAAATGTATGTGGACAATGTCTTAGTGTTGGACAAAAAAGATATTTTATTCCGCCTCAGCGGTAAAAGCAATGTGAAGATAGATCAAATAGTATTTCACACCTATTCCGGTGGATCTGATGATTCTGATTGGTGGTCAACCGAGGATCAATGGATATATTTCGACGATTTTAAGGTTTGGGCAAATACTTTACCCACATCAGAACAAGGACTTCAAATTAAGATAAACGAGCCAGTTGTAAATACGAATTTTGCAGTTGGGAAATCTTATAAAATTAGCGCAACTGCTTCGGGAAAGGATGATATTGAGAAAGTAGAGATCCTTGTAAATGGGGAAAAATTAGCAGAAAGCATCACTGCAACAGTCACCACAAACTGGTCACCACTAAATGAAGCTAAGTATAGCATTTCAGCTACTGTATATACAACATCAGGAGAAACTAAAACAACAACAATTGAAGTTTTTGCAACAGAGGTTTTCAACGGACAATTGGTATTTGAAGATAATTTTACTCGGCCGCAAAATTCAATACCACTTGCTAATGGCGGAAATCCGGCAGTGAACTACAGCACAACAACAAGCTGCACGCCTGTAGTAACTGGAGGAGGAACAAGTCAAGTAGTTAATCAAAACGGTATAAATGTATTACAATTACTATCTCAGCATACTGGTCAAACAGGAAACCGAACAGAAGTTGCCGCTCCAATTGATTATTTAGCACCATTTAAGCCCATATTAAGTGAAAATGATGGTAAAATAACATGGATGTTTAATATAAAATCAAGCCGATCAAGTTCCGGTGGCACAGCTGGTTTCAGTTCAACCAACATGGGAGCAGCAGTAGTTTTGGCGGCAAACGAATCTAACTTTAACCGTTCAAATGTCTCTTTGGCTGAAGGTTATGCAGTAGTACTACTAAAAGAAAGTGATAACGTATATGGAATTTCATTGGTAAAATTTAAAAACGGTTTAAATGCACGGGATTTCGTAACAATAGCTGGACCATCTGAAAACCCACTAGTGAATACGAATTGGTGTTCGGTAATAGTTGAATATACTCCCCAAACAAACACTTGGAAGCTTGGGGTAAGAGATGATTCAGATAAGATTGGAGATTTAAATATAAGATTCCCCTCTAGCTATAGCGGCAATAACAATGAATACACAAATATAAAGATGACTCACTTTGGTTTCGTGTCCAATACTCCAAATGTAGGGACAACCGGAGCCAGCACCAATGCATTTAACATTGCAAACTATAAAGTTTTTGCTGAATCGACAAGCACGAATATTATAAAAAATGAGCTTACAGTAGACCACATCAGAGTTTATCCGAATCCTACAAAAGGTCAAATTCAAATAATTCTAGATTCTTACCTTGAAGCGGAATATACAATCTATAATTCATTGGGCATGAAATTAGATACAGGAAAATTTAACTCCAATACATCAATTAAACTTAATAATCCAACTCCAGGAATTTTAATACTGCAAGTTAAAACTTCAAACAAAATATATTCAAAAAAAGTGTTTGTTGATTTATAATAATTAAATACATGAAGGATGAAGTACATAGGTATAAGCAATTGGTTATGTGCATGATTTCATTATTGAATAAAATCTGAGTTCATGCAATTTTTCATCCAGTATTTTAGAAGGACTATTACCCTGAGAATAAAAAAAACGAATCTCCAGTAAGAAAAAAAACATTCAATACAGTTATTATTCGGCATTTTATGATATTTGTAAATAAAAAACAATTAAGAATATCCAACATCAATACAATTTATATAAACAACAATCCTATGAAAACCACTTTAAAAAAAATCAACATTTTACTCCTTTTGCTCACAAGTTTGTTTGCTTTGCAAGCACAGTCGTTAGAGAATAATTTTAAGAATCCACCAGCGTCAGCTAAACCCAAAACATGGATGCATGCCATGAGTGGGAATATGAGTGAAATAGGTTTAACTAAGGATCTTGAGGCCATCGCTGATGCAGGTATTGGAGGAATTATTCTTTTTAATATAACGCATAGAATACCGAATGGCAAAGTGAAATTTAATTCAGCAGAACATATTAAAATGACAGCACATGCTGCCGCTGAATGTGAACGTCTTGGGTTGACTTTTGGCATTCACAATTGCGATGGTTGGACTTCCAGTGGAGGACCGTGGGTAATGCCAGAAAATTCGATGAAACAAATTGTATTCCGTGAAATGGTTGTTAAAGGGGGAGATGTTGCTGTAAAATTACCTGAGCCAACACAGCGTGGTAATTATTATAAAGATGTTGCGGTTATTGCTTATCCTGCATTAGCATCCGAAGTGGCTGATGCACAAACTAAATTTGTAGTATCAAGTTCAAATCCAGACTTTAATACTGCTATTGCTACTGATGGAAGAATTGATCAACAAACTGAATTAAATGTTTCGAAAGAAAAAAAATCTTGGGTTCAATTTGATTACGGAAAGCCCTATACAGTAAGATCATTCTATTTAAATTCTGAAAAACAACGCACCGATGGGAAAGTAGTTTTGCAGAGCTCAAATGATGGGATTAATTTTAAAGATGTATTAGAATTGAAAGTATTGAGGCTTGGGAAGAAAGAATATGCTATTGATGAGAATTTTGATGGAATTACGGCACGTTTTTTTAGATTCGAAACAGAAATTGCTTTCGATATTTCCGAAATTAATCTAAGTGCTACCT
>JBBRHJ010000363.1:0-3121 GCA_038222885.1 Bacteroidales bacterium
ATAAAAGAGTGGTATCAACAGGGAATTGTGCTGTGCTGTTCGTAAAGAAATAACCCTCTGCATTTACTTCTAATAAATAGGGACCTACATCGTTTAATACAGCTACATACTTTCCATTAATACTATCACTTGGTGCAACAAGAACAGGTTCTGTAACCCCAGCTTTATATAATTTCACCACCCCTTTAACAGGCGTTTTGGTTTCTATATCGGTTATATTACCACTTAAAGTGTAATTAATTTTACTTGGTAATAATCCAATATTTTTCTCCTCTTTACTCAATTTACTGTTTTTCAACAACAAAGGTTCGCTGTAACCAAAATAATCAATTGCCGAAACTTCCATTTTCAAATTCATTTTATCTTCAAACGAAATTGAATAAGCACCAGTTTGTGGATTGGTAGTGGTTCGGAAAAGTACTATTGAATCTTGTTTCGGATCCTTAAACACAACATCTGCTAAAATAGGTGTATTATTTTTCGCATTGGTAACGATACCCCATAATGTAAACGGATGCTTCATCCGAATTAACTGATAATCCTGAGTCAGCTTGTCGAATCGTTTGGTTGGAGAACCCACCGCATCGGTTTTTGAGTGATACTCTGGTGCATCAATTTGAAGACTAAAGTCACCCTTATCTTCAAACGTAAATAAATATTTGCCCACCAAAGTATCCTGAACTGTAGACGCAATTACTTCGTTTGTTAGTTTATTTAAGACTGTTAGTGTTGCAGGTAAAATTTTGCCCGAAACACTATCGGTCACTTGTCCATTTAATTCAAAAGGAATTCGAGGATCTTTTTGAATTTTGTAAATATCCAATCCGCCTTTACTTCCATCGCGTAGGGTCGAATAAATGGCAACCATGCTATCGGTAGTAGGACGATAAAAAAGCTCATCGGCTGGCGAATTAATTGGATAGCCCATATTTATAGGTTCGCCCCAAGTGCCATTATCTTGTTTTTGAACACGGAAAACATCAAATCCACCCATTCCCGGTTGGCCATTTGAAGAGAAATAGAGGGTTTGTCCATCGGGTGTAACATACACAGCTTCCTCATCGAATGGCGTATTAATTCCCGAACCCAAATTTCGTACTTTCCGGTATCGATACTTTCCTGTTTTTATTGCCGACCAAATATCGTTTCCTCCTTTGGTGCCCATTCTATTTGAAATAAAATAAGCAATTTCATTGTTATCAATAGTAAATGAAGTTTCTTTTGAAGCAATTTTATTAATACTTCCCTTTAGCTGACGAACTTTTTTCACCACATTACCACTATATTCAGCAGTATAAATGTTCCCTTGTCGCCATTTTCCCTGATAAAAAAACAAATGATCACCGTTAGGACTAATTCCTGCCATACTCGAATGAGTATTTTGCCTTAAGGCTTGTGGCTCACTCGCTTCTTCGGCTGGGCGATTAACACAGTAATTCGTTCCCAATATTCGCTCTTTATATCTATAGCGATTGACAATTTTATCAGATTCGATTTTTGGTCTTCGACTAGTGAAAAATACGGTGGTATCGCCCAATTGATTTTCGCCAGGTATGGAGATGATCGCATTGTAATCATCAAACCAACTATTAATAACTGGGCCCATGTTAATTATGAAAATGGGCAATGTATCAACCAAAGCGGTTGACCCAAAGTCACATTCGCTATTCAATTGCTTAAGCTGTTTACTAAAGCCTTTTCGATTGTACCATTTTAACCCTGCTGCATATTTCGCAAAAGAGACTTTGGCAGAATCATATTTCATATTATACTGATAGGCTTTCCCCAACTGATAATAATAGTCTTTGGCCACATAATCATAAGCTTCTTCCATGTATTTTAAAGCCATTTTAGGTCGAGTACCATATAAACAACAAATGGCAGTTTTATAGTTTAAAGCTGATAAATTAGGTGCAAAAACGTGAAGTTGAGAGTAGTACTTATATGCTTCATCGTAAATTCCTTTTCGATAGTACTTTTCTGCTTTTGATAAATCTCGGCCTCTTTTTATAGGATTTTCGGCATTTTTAAGAATCGTGGCTTTATCAATTTTTGGATTTTTTTGCGAAAATGCAAAAAGATAAAAACAGGATAGTAATAAAAGCGTAAAGGTTTGTCGTTTCATATAATGTTGTATTAATAACTTTAGGTCGTTGTTTAACTGGATATCACCAAGATCTCTTGCAAAACTAATAGATTCCTGATCATTAACTTAATTTAAGTCGTAATCAAATAATAAATTTACAAATATTAACAGTTTACAAATATTGCATTTTTTACTTCAAAACAATGATAAAACTCAAAATAATTAGAAATGGTTCTTATTGGGGTAAAAAATGACATGATTAAAGATTGCCAATTCTAAATAATAAATTGATTATCGACCGTTTTATATATTTAAAATCCTTATACTATTCAATAGATGAATTGGTTACAACTATTTTGGTGTCGCTATGCATTGATATTCCATTATAAACAGGATACCACGATCCTCCCTTGTTATTTTGAATGGTTGATTTATCGATTTTAATATTCCCTGAATGATCATTCGTAACAAAAAATATAGCTGAGCCATATGCATTCACCTCATTGTATTCGATACGCGAACCCAATAAAGTTAGTGTCATTGTATTGCCATCGTTATATATGGCACCACCACTTCCTCCGCCTGGAGTATTTGCTTGCGCAGGATTACCTCCATTACCAATTGCTTTGTTATACGAAAAAAGACAATTTATAAATGTCCATGAAACACCTATGCTACTTACAGCACCGCCATTAGCTCCCACATTTCCATAACCTTCTTTCCCTCCAAAAGTAGTATTCGAAACATACACTGGCAAATTGTTATACTGACTAAAAACACGGATTGCTCCACCACCTACGTCAGGTCCATTATCGCTGCAAACGTTATTAAAAAAGCGACAATTAACAATTTTCAAACGACCACCTCGCACCCAAACAGCACCACCTCCATTGTATTCTTTTTCAGATTTCGAATTTCCATTGATTAAAGTAATATTTTGGAGCGTCAATTTTGGTGTTTCTTGATTCTGGCAATGATCTGTAGTCCAGTGTTGAGCTGGATCGCAAGTATTCATGTATAAAATGCGAGTTTTAC
>JBBRHJ010000364.1:0-3094 GCA_038222885.1 Bacteroidales bacterium
TGTGCCACTTGGGCAGGTAACTCTCAAGAACAGCGTTTCATTGTCTCTGCTTTTATTGTCGATGTAAGAAAGCCAAAAGTATCCTCCACCATTCATTCGGATTTTATCGACAAAAACCTCCATTATAGATGTATTCAGTTGCGGCACAACATAGTCAGTCGAGGTTGAATAGGTGCCATCGGCAAGTAGATAGTACCCTTTGATCAGTCCGTTTTTTACAACAGCTTCTTTTTCATTATTATCATGATTAAAGTAGCTTAAAACCTTTCCAAGTTCAAAGTCTTTTTTATCTTCTGAATTGATCCCCTGGCTTTGAATCTTTTTTTGTATTTCGGAACAATTGCTCAACCCTAAGATAAGGCTTAAAACAAAAAAAATGCAAATCAAATTTTTCATGGCAAATGTCATTTAAGTTTATTCGGTAAATTTAGGTATGATTAAAAATGAATAAAATTGGGTTTTTAGGGGTAAAAAGGGGCAGACAATTAAATTGGCCAATGATTTAATTTAATCACTCAGTGCCTATTAATTTAGTTATAAGCCTAATAAACCATCCTATAATTCATTTAATCATGATAAAGCTTTATTCGCGTGATGCCAATTTGTGAAATAAAGAGAAGTAAGATACTGTCCTAAAATGGTTACATTTCAGGACAGTTTACTAAATGAGCCGAAGATTTTCTTGTGGCAAAGCAATCTGGGAATTAATAATTTTAGTCTTTGATACACCTAACTGCAAAATAGTGACCGCCGATAAAATAGCCGGCGCCAGTTCCACTATGATCAAACATTAAAAATGAAGCTTCTCCTCCTCCGTGAACTCCTTGTGGAGTCTTGGTCCACATATAAAACACAAATCCTAAATCACTAAAAGTTCCATCGAAAAACATACCACTTGGAAGAGCACTAAACCCAGTTACATTATCAGCTCTTGTATTTGGCGAAGCCCATAGATTACTGGTAGATTTCATTGCTCCACCATAATTACTTTTGTAGAGTGAAAAAGCATAATGTTCTAGTGACTTGATTTCTGAATATGAAGGAACATGCCAGCCTGGAGGTTCAATATTACTATTTAGAACCTCATTGAAAGAATATAATCGTCCATAGGTATTATAATTGGATGAGCTGTTTTTATAGTTTACACCAACACTTCCGTTTTTCGTATATTTTAAATTTTCTGCCATCCAACATTGTCCATCAATACTAACTGTTGAATAAGTATTTCCATCCCTGGGGTCAGTAAATGGTTGCCCACAAGTCCATGTATGATTTGAATTTACAGTTATGTATTCCTGTTTTGTTATTGAATTTGAACCTACTTCATTAGTAACGGTAAGGCTTACGTCATAGCTGTTTGAGTTATTATAAGTAACAACCGGATCTTTCAAATCTGAATACCTAGGTGTTCCCCCGGGAAAACTCCACGACCATGAAGTCGGACTATTTGAACTTTGATCAACAAATGAAACCGATTCTCCGGTAGTAATTGTATTACTTCCATCTGTGGTAAATTGAGCATCTGGCATATTACTTGTTTCCGCTGTATTTTGCATGACATATGCTTCAGTAAATATCTTGCCATAAATTAATGAAGAACCATTCTGTACGAAATTAAAATCCACCCAAATGGTACCATTATTCCCCCAATTACCTCCCCAGGAATTAAGCATCTTGAATGCATTCTTACTATCATCCCAACCATAAAGAAGCGTGCAATGAAACCCTCTTGAATCTGAACTGAATTGTTTCCAAATGCTATTTGCAGTTGCATTCGCAAAATAATCGTCAACCTGAAAAACAATCAATACAGGTAATCCAGAATAAATATATTCTTTTATCCATGTATTATTTATTGGGTCTAATTTAAAATAGCTGTCTATTTTATTTGAAGCTGCCAGGTCTTTTTGATTGGCGGTTGGCAGTGTTGAGCAATTTGACAGGTTGTAGTTCATTTCCGACAGTTTACATATTCCCTGACTTACCAGTAAATCAAGATTTGACGTGACATAAGAGCCAATAGAACAATCATTAGGGTCAACATGACATTGATTAAATAAAAAAGCTGGGGAATAAATTATTCCTCCATTAGGGTACGGTGAACTAAATTGAATATGATCAAGAATACTTTTACCCTCAGTAGCGGCACAACTAGCACAGGAACCTAGTTCTGTACCTTGATTAAATGCTATTGAAGGTATTTCCAAAAAGAAAGAACTGGGCAGAGTTCCACTTGGAGCAGGAGAAGGAGCATTTGGGATATTTGCATATACCGATGGAGGTGTTGGTATCAATCCAAGTTGATGATGAACTTGCTGAGGTTTATCATCATTGCCCTCATTGTTGTCCTTTTCACAGGAAGTTAAAAATACCGAAAATATTAAGAATATGGATACCAGCACACGGCTTGGAAAAGCAAAAAAAAGATTTGAATTTTTCATGGTATATGTCGTATAAGTTTGTTTGGCAAATATCAGATTGTTTAAAATTGAATAAAATGGGGTTTTTAGGGGTAAAAAGGGGCAATGAAAAAAATTTGCATTTAGAATGAAGGTTAAATCCACCAAATGCTGAAGGGGTAAAAAATATTAATTTCGTTAAATTCCCTGGTTTCTGATTGTGAAATTTCAATATAAACCGCAAATATCTGAAGCCACCATTAATTAAACTTTACAACTAACTAATTAATGTTTTCTGGAGATGGTTGTAGAGTTATGCTGTAGTATCTCTGCTGATGCTTCCCAAAGCAAATTGCCAAAAATCCACTGTCCATACCGAGCATCTGCAGACTGTCGGACAAATTAAAAGCATCTTTATCACATTTTATTTTTTTTCTCTCCGCAACGGGGGTGCATTTTTCGCAACGTTCGCTTCTTTCACAACCTTACCTACCGCTTACTACTTTGCACTACCTTTATTATATAGAAATAATGATATATTTTATTGATATATAATGAAGTAGTGAGAGTAGATAGGGTAGTGGGCAAAATCCTCGTACAAGTGATTTTACGTAAATTTTTAAAATGGCAGATTTTCTTTAGCCTTTGCCAGGTCATCAACTTCAGTACTTTTAACTTTTATCTCTTCATTGTCA
>JBBRHJ010000365.1:0-3052 GCA_038222885.1 Bacteroidales bacterium
AAAAGGTTTTCCTGCTATTGCTTTTATGGTAATGGAAGCTCCGGCAGCTACTGTTGCCGCTAAGTTATTAATAACTACAGGCGAATAAGCCGTTTCTGTACCAACCGGAAAAGTTGTGTTGAAAGCTGTATTTGACTTGTAAATAAATGAACCAATGCCACTTGAAGAAGCACTCCCTCTAATGGTTTGAATCATATTGGTTGCACTGTATGGATTACTCGCTCCAGGAACAATACTTCCACCATTGTTAATAGTCAGGGTTTTGCTATTATCTAACTTAATAATGGCGCCATCCATGGTGAGTGTTCCGTTTACCGTAATTGAATTATAAGGCGTTTTTAAAGTTCCACCTCCACCTACAACTAAGTTAGCATAAGTGCTAATATACATAGGTTGGCCAACACTACCCGTATATTTTACAGTACTGGTTGCATCTAACACTAGTGTGAAAGGATAATCCCAATTATAACCATTCAGTACTAATGTACCTCCAGCACCTACATTTAGAATTGAGTTCATGGAATTATTATTGCTTTTATCCATAAAGTTTCCATTTACAGTAAGTGTTCCTGTAGTTATATCCACTTTACTAAATCGGTCTGGTGAATTTCTTCCATAAATTGATAAACTACCACAAGTAACCCTACCTGTTCCCACATCCAGTAAATTGGTGGTACTGCCAGTGAAAGGGGTTTGGATATAAATAACTCCTGAACTTGTAAGCGTAAACCCGGCAAGTATTATGCTTGTACTTGCTAAACCGGTATTAGGATAAGTAATGTTTTTACAGTCGGCATCGGCGGTTAAAGTAATCACTGCACCGGCTACCAAAGTCACATCGTCGGTTGAAGTTGGCACTACGCCACCTGACCAAGTGGCAACATCGTTCCAGTTTCCAGTTACCGCATTCGATGTAATGGTTGCGGCATTCATGTTTATCGACAAGGCGACAACTAAAAAAGTAAAAATAATTTTCTTCATAAATATCGTGTTAAAAATTAGTAATAAAAGTTTTTAATTATGAGTTTAAAAAGAGTTATTTGATGTTGATAGAAAGACGTAAAGTATTTGATTTTACCTTAATACTAGAAAAAATTTATTGAAATTATTTTGAAAAGCAGTATTGAAAGACGAAAATAAAGCTCTTTTTTATAGAAGGTGTAAAAAGTAGAAAGAAAAGCATACTCGGATTAAGGTTTTGTATTATGCTTTTCGTCGTATACTTGTTCTCTTATATAAAAGTCACTTTAAATCCCTAAAGTTGGAAAAATGAAATATTTATATTTATTAGTTGCATTCTTTTTTACTACAATCCTTGAAGCTCAACCATCAGAAAACAGTAGGTTGGCTGAACCTACCCCTGCACAAAAAGACTGGATGAGTTTAAAGTTTGGCATGTTTGTTCATTTTGGCATTAATACCTATTATGACAAAGAATGGAGCGATGGAACTTTAGATATCAAAGCGTTTCGTCCTACCAATTTAGACACCGACCAATGGTGCAAGGCTGCCAAAGCAGCTGGAATGAACTACATAGTTATTGTTACCAAACATCATGATGGGTTTTGTATTTGGCCATCCAAACAAACTGATTACACGGTTAAAAACACCCCTTTCAAAGCCGATTTGCTGAAAAAAATTGTAAATTCGGCTCACAAATACGACTTGAAAGTAGGTTTGTATTATTCGTTGTGGGATAGACACCATAAAATACATGATACCAACGAACCAGCTTATGTTGAATTTATGAAAAATCAGATTCATGAATTATTGACCAATTACGGTGATATTTGCGAGTTTTGGTTTGATGGTTTTTGGAAGAAACAGCAATCGGGCTGGGCAAAACCTATTTCGGACGATACCGGTGAAAAAGTGGAAGCTGCTACAGCCTCTCACGAGCGTGATTTGAAATTTATAGAAGCTTGGCGGAACGAAGGGGCATATCGGTGGCAAATGGATTATATTTACCAGTATATCAAAAAATTACAGCCAAACTGTATCGTAATGAACAATAGTACAACTGCTTATACGGGAGTTCCTTTACACCCTGTGGATGCACGAAGTGGAGAAAAATTCAAAGAATATAATCCCAATGACCAAAAAATTTGGAAATGGCTAGGTAAGGATATCTATTTACCTATGCAAATAGAAACGACCATGTCCATTAAAGGAAACAAAGAATTTCCTTCGGGCAATTGGTTTTGGCACGAGGGCGATGTTTCGGTAATGAGCAAAGAATCAATTCTTAATTATTTAGATATTGCAGGCAAGATGAATGCTAATTTTTTGTTGAATTGTGGTCCAATGAAGAACGGTAGACTACGTCCAGAGGATATCGCCGTTTTGGAAAGTCTGAGATAGTAAATTTTATTATTAAAGTCGTGAAAATGCTATTTTTATTCAACAATATTTGTGATATTTGTCCAATTTATTGTTGCTGAAATAATCCTTTACTCTAATTTTTCATAAATAGTTTTTAAAAATGAAACAGATTTTACTTTTGCTTTTATTTATTCCATTGTTTGGCAATGCTCAAAACAAGGTTTTTTATGCAGGAAATTCGGGCAACGAATGTTTTAATGATGTTGTTCAATTGTCGGATGGTACTTGGTTGGTGGGTGGAAGCGCAGACAACCTCGATTGGATTGACGCAACAGTTCAACGGATACCATTGTCAGTTGGCTTGGTAAAAAATGGAACTACCGTTGATAATAAATTTGGTTTTGTAATGCAGCTGAGTCCCGATTTACAAACAATACTCAAGGTGTTGCATTTCCCACAAAAATCGGTTGATAATGTTCGTTTTATAAAAGCATCCAATTTGCCCGGAACTGCTACTGGAGATATTTACATTTCGGGTGTTACAACAGATACCCGTGCAAATAACGGTGGATATTATATTGCCAAACTAAACAATAATTTTGTAAATGGAATTCCGACTGATGTGGCATGGATTGTTCCTGTGTGGGCCGAAGGCGATGTTCGCACAAATCAGCCATGGGATGTGGGTAGCGATGGTAAAGTACTTTTTGTTTCCGGTCAGAATCACGGA
>JBBRHJ010000366.1:0-3005 GCA_038222885.1 Bacteroidales bacterium
GGGAGTACCTGTTTTCTAAGGTAACTTCATTGGCATTAGTTTCGTTGATGGCTGGTTTTGCCATTACAGCTCTAACGCCATGCCTGGTTGTCAACTGGCTTGTTCTGTTTTTATCCATTGTTTTGTCTTCGGTTCTTTTTACGTTGTGTGGTATAATGATATGCTCTGGTTGCAGGACGGTCAACCACTATTTTCTTAAAATGACACCCTATATGCTATTGCTGGTCCTGCCTTGTTTTTCCTTGATCGGATTTCCTTATTCCGGACTGTTTACAATTGTACCAAGTGTTGCAGCATTGCGACTAATGATGGGTGCTTATACTAGTTTGCCTATTTTTGAAACTATAGGGTTGACAGTCTATCTTATAGGCTTGAATTTCTTGTGTTTCCGCATTACTATTAGTGTTTTTGAAAAGAATATTGTTTATCAGGATTAACGTTATGATATATTTAACTCATTTAAAGAACGATATAAGGCAAATTTTCCGGGATCCTATAATGCTTATCATGATGATTGCCCCTATACTCATCATTTGCATATTTAAGTTGATGCTGGTTTTTGCGGCGCCATTTCTGACAACCCGGTTTGATATCGATGTATCCCCATACTATCCGTATATTCTGGCCTTTACACTATTGATGATGCCGGGGATGCTGGGCATTGTAACAGGTTTTATGATGATTGACGACAAAGACGGATTTATTGCTGAGTTGATGTCGGTTACACCTCTTGGAAGAAGTGGTTATATTATAAACAGACTTTCCCTCTCTGCGTTTTTGAGTATTATTTATTCTCTGACAGCCTATTATGTTTTGAACATAATCCAACTACCATTTGCTGTAATGGCATTTTTGTCGTTGTTACTCGCAATGTACTCTTCAATAATCGGACTGCTCTTATTTGGCGGCGCAGAGGATAAAGTTAAAGGTTTAACCTTTGCAAAGGCATTGAACATACTTACCATTTTTGCATTCACAGATCTGCTTTCTCTCAAATGGTTAACAGTAATATCCTGGATTTTCCCTACTTATTGGGTAGCAGAAGTTATTAAAGACCCGGGTTCATTGTTATCACTCTGCGCCGCATTGGTTGTTCACATCATATGGTTGGGGATACTGGTAAGACGCTATTGGAGTAAGTCTGGGTATTAGTGGCCAGAATTAATAAGTTTTACAGTTTTGTAAGAATAGAGATTAAGTTTCGCCTGCGTTTATAGTTGAACCGTATGTCCTTTAGGTAGTCATCGGCTAATGATTGGTTAATCTGTTTTAATTGCTGAATACTATCGGCGATGGCATGATAATAATTATCTCCCGTATTTTCCAAATTCTTATTTATCTCATGGGCGAAATATTTTTCGGAATCTGAAGGGAAAATCTTTTTGTGTTTTTTAAAAAAGTCGAACATCTGTGTATTCCAAATACTTTTACTGCGTTTTATTAACGCTAGCGCATCTGACAACCGGTCGCTGATTTCCATATATTTGAGTAATTCACCTGCAGCTTTTTGTTCAAGGATTAATTCATAATTTGAGAGGTCATCGCTTACGAGCGACCTTATTTTTTGAAGCATAGAACAATTTGAACAATGGGATATTGCTTCTTTGGCAGCATCTGATAAGTTGAGCTGAGCTTTTGCAAGTAAATCTAGATAGTGTGTATAAAGCCCTTCTGATCCGAACCCATTATTGTTTGTCAGCCCTTTTTTTATTGTATCAATGGCTTTCGTTGCCTCATTTTGGGAATCATATATATCTGCCAATTCAAGCACCCACTTACTGCTGTTGTTTTGTATTTCGGTTAAAATTGTTTCCTTTTCACGGAGGGAAAGTAAAGGACGTACCCTTTTATAATAACTTTCAATTAGCTGATCCGAAATGTTTTTGTAATTGTTAACCAGCATATTTTTAAGAGCCGGAAGGTCGTCGTCTGTATAAACCGTTTCGGAAAGCTGCAATAAACTTCCGTATGTGTCGTATGATTGTTCTTTTAGTACTTTGTCGAGCTTCGTCAGAAAAATAATTTTTTCTTCGTAGCCAAGTGATTTTACAAAATTGGCAACAAAGTCATTGAATTCTTCGGACGGATCATAGTTATAATCGCTATAGTGGTCGTATAAATAACCTTCGTCAAAGGCATTTTCCACCTCACTTATTATGTAAAATACCAAATTTTCAATTTCATTCCTAATATGCTTTTCAAGCCCGGATAGTTTCTTAATTTCTTTGTCTAATGCTGTATCGAAATCACCTGGATTATCAAGGCAATCGGTATCTTTAAATATCATTTGAATATTTCGCTCTACCTTTCTAAAAGTATTTTGGGCAGATGAAACGTCCGAAAATTTATTTTTCACTTCAACCCAAAATTGTTCAGGGGCATATTTTTTCACTAGACTGATTAACTCACCCTTTGAGAGAGACTGCAAGTGTTGGTTAATGTCTACTCCCGTATTTTTTGCATCCGGTATAATTTCTATTTCAGAGCTTTTATCAATTGCATATAATAAAGAAGCAATTACATGTTTACAGGTGCTACCATAGGGGCAAGTGCACAAACCTGATACTTCTCCATTTTTAAGGCTAATGGTAACAGTATATTCTGTGCGTCCTTTAACAATGGTTTTAAGCCTAAGTTTATCGAGATTATATGAGGCCTCCTTTACTGAATCATATTTGTAATATTCCATACCAAGATGATATACTCTAGATTCAGAACAATCCTTTATATCTTCTGCGGAAACTGTTCTAAAAAAGGCAGACAGGTTATTTTCTTTCGTGATGAATAGTGAGGACATAATTAGTGAGGACATATAAACATTAAAAAACAAAAATAGTAAATCTGAATCATTTTCTTTTATTTAAGAAACATCTGCGTTTATTAAACGAAAAACCCCCGATTTGGTGGACATGTGTAGAGATAGTATTACGCATGTCGTTATTTATCTCTAATATTGTATTATAGGTGGGTTCTAAAAATTCATTTTTTAACTTTTCTTAGACACA
>JBBRHJ010000367.1:0-2997 GCA_038222885.1 Bacteroidales bacterium
TCCTTAAGCTTAACCCCCTCTTTTTTGAGCAAACTTATTATCTCCTTAAAACCTTTTATCTCATTAAGAACATTAAAATGCTTTCCGGCCTTTTTATTTACCTGATCATAGATTACTACATCCAAAGTCTTCTTTGAAATGTCAATTCCGATAAACCAATTTCTTTTCATAATTTTGTATTTATTTATTTGATAAACCGAAATTGTTGAATCTGCTAAATCCTTTAGTAAGTCGCATTACTTATAATTCTAATTGGCACCTTTCAACTAAAAGAGAATGGGACTAATTCGGGAGATAAAACTTCAATTTTATAGCTTTCGATAGTTCACCCGTTCTCTTTTTCGGCTTGTCGTGTACAACACATAACTAACCATATTTTTAATTTTGCAAATCTAAAGGAAAGCTTTCAGCGATTTTTTGAATAGTATTCATTTTAGTAAAACTCTATTTGAACCTGAAGTCCAACTTAAAATTATACAGCCAGGGGATGCGAGGATTTAGTCCTTCATTTAGGAGCTTTTCTGGTAAGCCTTGATAATGTTCTTGTAGTTTTAGTTCATTGGGCATATTGTATGTTGTTATTATTATTGTATCATCTTTGACTCTGATATCTCCATCTATTTTAGAAAACAAAGCTTCGGCCAAATGTATTGCGTTCCAATTTTTAAATGGTTGGGGCAGCTTTTTTCGTAATTCATAAGTTGCTGCCTGTGCCAGTAAAGCCAATGACATTTTGCCGTACCTGATATTTAGATTAAATGTTGAAGCCCTGTCAAAACCCATTGCACCATCAAAATTAAAAAACTCTTCTATCGACCATCTTTTCGAATACGCTTCTGTCATTAGCATTACAGCTGGTTTATCCGACACTGTTAAAAATGATTTGTATCTATAAGTTTTAGCTGTTTCGCCTTCGCGTTGACACAGCAGCCTGTATTTTTCTTTATGGTCTGCGAAATTAAACGGTGTTTCTGCTATCGCATATCCAGCCCATTTTGATTGGTAGGAGAGCGAGCGTTCTATTTTGCGTATTCTTTCTGTTGACATCACTGGAACCAAGTACTCGAAATGGGTATCCTGACTGATATTTTTAAATAAATTTTCTGTAAAATGCTCTTTATCTGCAAGTATTAAAGCACGATCGTTAACATGCTTGACCATGTTAAGTAGCTCAATGGTTGCTTTTGAAGTATTGGCTGCCGGAGAACCAATGCCAAATCCTATGGGTTGCCCGGTTTGAGTATCAAGTGCAAAAAAGGTTTGCAACATTTTTTTAGCTGGTTCCTCAGGCTGTTTCTTTTTTTTAGGCATTACTCGTTGAGTCGTAGAAATAATGCGATGGGGATCAATGGCTATTATATCTCCCTTGTAATGACCGTTATTTGATCGTATAATGGCCAGCGTTTCCTGCAGTGCCATGGCGTCATGAACCGTATGACTATCAAGAAGTTCATGTACCTGCTCGTCGCTAACCAGAAATCCCAATCCGTTGAGCAGCTCAAATCCCTGATGTGAAATATAATTACTTTTTCTAATTCTGTTATTACAAAGGGCAGCTTCGTTAACGATTTGCATTGCAATACGTGGCTGTATATCTGCATCATTACAGCCGGTGTAACCTTTGATTAAATCCCACGTTCCCAGACGCAAATGTTCTGCTACCAAAAACCACAATCCTACCAGTGTGCCACATACCTTTTTAGAAAGTGTTTCCCTAAAAGAACGCTCTATTCCGTCATTGTTAACTTTTATCGTTGTTGTGTCTTGTTTTGATATACGTATCTGAATATCTTTTCTTTCTTTCTCTTTTTCAGGATTCAGAACATGTGTTTTTTTTGGAGCCCATATTCCGTAATTGTCCTCTCAACACTGCGTGTACTAACCTTGAAGCCAATCTGACTTAACTTCTGGGAAATTAAATCTGTACTGGCCAAAGGATCTAAAAACCGAAGGCGGATAATTTGATTTGTGACTTGCTTTGTCCTGATGGTTTGTTTATCAGGACCAGTCTTTTTATCGATCAGGGCATCTGAACCACCCTCAATATATTTTTTCAACAGCTGATAATATCTTTGCTCACTGTAATGGTACTTTTTAATTGCCTGTTGAACTCCGATGGTACAATGCCCTTCAAATAACATAGCAATTTTCATAGCTAAACTATCCTCTGTGTCGACAACAAAATCTTTTTCCTTAACGCCTTGGATTGATATTTTCATCACTTTTAATTTAAGATTAGGTAAATAAAGCTAAATTTAATTATGGCGGTAAAGATAATTGATATTTTCAATTATGCAACATAATTAAATAATAAATTGCAATTTATCCTCTTAAAAGAGGTGTATTATCAATATGACATGTTAAAGCTTATAAATAGTCCGCCATAATAATATTTAGTTAATAATCTAATTTAGAATAACAGGACAGCACAAAAATTGCTGATTGTTGCGCTATGGCTATAAAAAACCGGTAAGGGAACTATCCACAAATGAACTTGAGTGGCGTTGACTAAAATAAATTGATCAGATAAAATCGCTGAAAGCTTTCGGGGCTCAACCTTAACCTTTTTCTTTTCTTATAGTACGCTGATCAATGAATATTGAGTCCTTCGACACTTCGGCAAGCTCAGTGCATCGCACTTCGGCAAGCTCAGTGCATCGCAGCTCAGGGCAAGTATTTGGCATTGTTTGTTCGTTTTTAATTAGTTGTGTTCAAAGGATTAATTAAATAATGTTCAATATCAAACAAACAATGCACAATGTTCATTTGTACTTCCCTTGAGCATTGAATATTGATTATTTGACATTATTTGTTCGTTTTCAATTAGTTGTGTTTAAGAAAATAAATAAATTAAAAAATGTTCAATATCAAACAAACAATGCACAATGTTCATTTGTACTTCCCTTGAACATTGAATATTGATTATTTGATATTGGTTGTTGCTTTTCAATTAGTTTTTTTTCACATATAACATCATGAAGGGGTCCCTAATTATCC
>JBBRHJ010000368.1:0-2981 GCA_038222885.1 Bacteroidales bacterium
TCCCAAATTCAAAAGTGTTGAATCGCGCTTTTGGTGGCTCTATGATGACTGATTTAATTTATTATTTCAATCAGGTGGTAGCTCCTTACAATCCACGTCAGGTGGTTCTTTACGAAGGTGATAATGATTTGGAAGGTGGAACCAAAACGGCACAAGATTTTATGGACGATGTGATTACCATGACCCGTCTAATCAATATTTATTTCCCCAATGCAAAAATTTTATTGGTGTCAATTAAGCCAAGTCCTTCACGCACTTCGTCATTTACCAAATATCAAGCGGCGAATGTGCTAATGAAAGCCTATGCAGATAAATTCTCCCACATTGAGTATGTTGACACTTGGACTCCCATGTTAAAGCAAGATGGAACGCCTCAAACATCGTATTTTGGTTCGGATATGTTGCACATGAATGCAACCGGATACACACTTTGGAAAACCATTCTTGAACCTTTTTTGCTTACAGGTAGTTATGAGGATGCTGACAAAACTGTTTTCACAGAAAGTAGTCATCCACGTTTTCACGATTTTAGCTATGTGAGCGTTACTGCTCCGAGCGTATTCACTACTTTGCAGTCTGGTAAAATATCAACTGACAGTGCTTATTTTCATACTGGAAAAACTTCTTTGAAACTGGATTATAAAGGAGTTCAAGGTGGTAGTTGGATGGCTTGTGTTGCGGGTAAAGATTGGGTGGCTTATGATATTAATTCATCCAAAGAAATTCAATTTTGGGTGTATGCCAGCTCTGTAATTCAAGCAGCCGACTTACCTTATATTTACTTGGAGTCAATGACAGGAACAGCCACCGCAAAGCTTTTATTGTCAGCTTATATCAATCAAATTCCAGCTGCTACATGGACAAAAGTGACTGTGCCAATTGAAGACTTTAAAACTGCATCTCCTTCATTTACTTATGATAAGGTAAAAACAATTTTTTTCTCACAACTGAATGCTAATAATTCAGCCATTAAACTGTATATCGACGACATTATTTTTAAAGTGAAGAGCGATAGCCCTAATCCGAATGCTGCAGGCGATATTTTTATTGATTTTGGATCAAATGGAGGTGCTTTTGTAAGTCCTGGAAATTGGAATAATGTACATGACCATCAAGCAGCCAATCTTCCTTTGATTGATGATAAAGGTGATAATACAGGTGTAACGATACAAGTTACCGATCCGTTTTATAATGGTTTTAATACCAATGGACCAACAACGGTTTCAGGAGATGCTTCAATATTTCTTGGTACTGCCACATCCGATAATTTCTTCGGGCATGGTCTCGATTGGGGAGCTGTTCCCGCAAATCCCAAGGGCGTTTTCAAGTTAAGTGGTCTCAATCCGAATCTGTTTTATAGTTTCTCTATTTTTGGGTCACGTATGGCTTCAACTGATAATCGTGAAGCTAAATACAGCGCCGAAGGAAAAGCTGGGGTAGTTTCTGCATCGTTAAATGCTTCG
This sequence comes from Bacteroidales bacterium, assembly GCA_038222885.1. Classification (GTDB taxonomy): domain Bacteria; phylum Bacteroidota; class Bacteroidia; order Bacteroidales; family Paludibacteraceae; genus Paludibacter. The sequence continues at coordinate 1,464 of JBBRHJ010000368.1, forward strand.
GATAATGCGACAAAAGTTGCCAATATAATGAACGTGCAAGCCAATGCAAATGGTGAGATTACCTTTACCACCGAAGCTGGTGAGAACAATAACAACAGCAATAAATTCTTCTATTTGGGAGCAATGAGAATCTCAAAATCCACTCTGCCTAATAGTGTAAAAAATATTGCTGACGATTTGCAGTTTTTTTATAATAATGGAGTAGTTCAAATCAATCAATATACTGGTCCTGTGCAGGTTTATAATATGAGCGGAAAATCCATAGCTTCTGGTCAATCTCTTTTTGGAACGTATGCAGTTACTTTACAAAAAGGAGTTTACGTATTGTCTACATTGCAAGGGAATGGAAAAATTACGGTGATGTAAAAGTATTTTTTTTTTTTTGAAAAGAGCGTATTTGTATTTCAGCCCATCATAAATCTTTTTACATTTTGATTTGGTTAGTCGTTCGCTTCTTTTTTATCACTATTTATTTCAACAAAAAGGAAATTGCAGTTGGCATTAAATGGTCGCTACTTCATTAGCAAAATACATGGGAAATGTCAGGATATTTTTGTTTGTTACACGATTTTCTCATATACTTTGTCCAATTGCTTATTGTTGGCGTGAAATTATCAAAACGATGAATACCCAAAAAGCAGTAACAACCTTCAAATCTCATTTTTCAAACTTTTCCAAATTACAAATCCTTAAAATTTTCAAATATCAAACTTCTCAACCGAACAATAAACACTACTTTAACGCTTCCAAATTGTCTTCATTCAACATTTCTTTGCCTCCGGGCTCGTACAGTTTCTTCAAGCGATCGGCATAATGTGCTTCCACTTTGCCACGCATTATTTTCATGGTGCTATTTACGAGTCCGTTTTGTTCAGTAAAAGGTTCGCTAATCAGAGCCACGGCAGCAGGAAGCCAACGTTCAGGGAATGTGCCTTCATATTTTCCTCCTTTGCGGTAGTCGTTCAATTCGCGTTGTAGCTTGTTGATAGCTAATTCTTTGGCTTCACGACTTTCCCAATCTAAAGTTGGTTTTTTGCGATGAACATATCTTTTCAAAGCTTCTTTATTTACCACTATTAAAGCCGAAGTGTAAGGATGCTGATTGTTGTGCAAAATTACTTGATCGATAAAATAAGAATTATCAGAAATAGATTCTTCTATGCCTTCGGGACTGTACTTTTCTCCATCGCTCGAGATCAACAAACTCTTGAAACGACCCACCACATAAAGATATCCATCGTTGTCCATATATCCCATATCGCCAGTATGCAACCAACCATTACGAATAGTATCAGCAGTGGATGTTTCGTTTTTATAATAACCAGCCATTACATTTTCGCCTTTGATTACGATTTCACCTTTCTCGAAATTTGGCAAAGTTTTTCCATCCGTATCACATATTTTCAATTCCATATTGGATACCAAATAGCCTGACGAACCTAATTTATGTCGCTTCTGCCCGTTTGAGGAAATGATGGGAGTTGCCTCACTCAGTCCGTAGCCTTGGAACATAGGAAT
>JBBRHJ010000369.1:0-2955 GCA_038222885.1 Bacteroidales bacterium
CAAACAACAACAAAAGTAGGCAATAACAATACTTTAGATGAAAAGTACATAAATTCGATTGTAGATAGGGTATTGGAAATTATTAGATTGGATGAAGTAGAAAAGCAAAAGGAATTGCTAAAAGAAAGTACTGAACTTCGAAAGAAAGAAGCCTCTACAATACCAGAAGTAAAATATTTGAAGGAAAGAGAAGGATTATTATTATTCAAAGAAACTTCTCAAGAGTATGCTTATTATGAATTATTTAATATTAATGGAAATAAAGCATCCTATCGTTTTTGTGGAAACGAAGAGAGAGCAATTGAAAATTACGATGCAGTTTTAAAAGATGTGTTTGATGATGAGAAAACTTACTCATTAAAAACCAGAAAGATAATTATAGGAAAGGAAGGTAGCGTAGAATTACAACCGGATGGGAAATGGGAAATAAAAACTCTTGCCAAAATCAAATTCATATAGTAACCAATGGGACATTACATTATAATTATCGTCATTATTGTTGGTATTGTTTGTTGGCAAATATTCTTTTTTATTAATACATGGAGTAAACTCGAAAAATTTAGGCAAACATTTCCTGAGAATAATACCCAATTTGTACTTGGTCAATTTGAAGGCGGGGAACCGGGGATTATTACAAATCACAAAAATTCGGTTTTAGAAACAATTCGCGATTCGATCAATAACTATCTGCGTAACAATAAAGGCGCGGTTAGTGATTATCATCTTATCAAAGATATTGTAGAGCGCAATTGCGATGCAAAAGAGGATGAAATTGACACACAAATACCTGTGCCTCTTTATTTGGGTTTAGTCGGAACAATGGCAGGAATTCTTTTTGGAGTTGGGTTGCTGGTAAAAAATGGAGGTTTGGAAGCATTATTGAATTCAGAAATTCCAAAATGGTTTTCTGATGGATTTCCTCTTAATGCTCCTACCGATATTATAAAAAAAGCATGGGATGTAAAAGGAGCTGAAGGAGTAATAACCTTACTTGGGGGTGTAGCAATTGCAATGGTTTCGAGTATTTCGGGTATCATACTCACTACATGGGGGGCATCAAAAGCCCGAAGATGCAAAGTTGAAGTTGAGAAAAACAAAAACTCTTTCTTAAGTTGGATACAAGCTACTTTATTACCCAAACTTTCAGATGGAACGGCTGCTATTTTGGATAAAGTTAGCCGCAATCTCAACGAATTCAATAAAACTTTTTCGAGCAATACCCGTGAATTAAAAGAGACGTTCTCAACAGTAAAAGATACCTACAAAGATTTATCATCAATTCTTGATGCGATTAATCATCTTAATATAAAAGAAATAGCACAATACAATATTCTTGTTTACGACAAGATGAAAAACACCACCGATGAGATTGGAGCATTAGGCGAGCATCTGAAAGGGGTTAATCAGTATTTAAGTGCCACCAATAGTGTTGTTCAAAAATTAGATATGGTTTTCGAGAAAGAAATTTCTCAATTTGATCAACGGATTGGAGCATTTAAAAGGTCTGTTGGGATTATTGATGATGGAATAGGCCTATCCCTGACAAGACTAAATGAAAACACAACTTCCCATTTAGATGAATTTATTAAATCAGCTGTCAATCTAAACGAAAAATTTGGCAAGGCTACTATTGATCAACAAAATACATTGCAAGAAGCCGTTCTTCTACAGAGTCAATTGTTTGAAGATGAACTATTGAAGCAGGAAGTAAATTTTAGCTCACTTTTAGATAAGCAAAATAAGGCACTAGAGGCGAAAACAAAAGAGATTGAGGTTATTGTTACCGAATTACAAAACCTCTCAGCAGTAAAAACTAGTATGGGTAATTTAGAGCGGACAACCAAAGAGCAAAACAGTAAACTCGACCGCCTTGCGCATTCCATTGAGAAATTAGCACAATTAAAAGTGAACGAAGGAGGGGTGATAAATCCTTGGGATGGCATACCTAAATGGGTAAAAATTACTAGCCTAGCCATTAGTGGAAGTATTGCTTTTGCGGGGTTGTTTTTTGTAGTTGTGGTGTTATTAATAAAAACAGGTGTGATACGCTAATCAATTATAAAAGCCAGATAAATGTCAATAGTGTGTCCTAATACGAATTGTCGAAATACGAACGGGGAAAGAACAACCTTGCCCAGTGAAGTGAGCTTCTGTTTCGTTTGCGGCCGTGCAATTTCTGAAAAAGCGAAGGAAAAGCAAAACAGAAAGGAAAATAACCTTAGAAATAGGAAACTGAACGATGCTAATAGTGAAATTGCAATTCTCGAATCGAAATTAAAGCAGACAGAAAAATCCGTAACAGAACTCGAAAAAATAAAAGAAGAAAATCAGACTTTGACGATTCAACTATTGGGTAAAGATGTTGATCGAACTAAAAATGAAGACAATATTGAAACCGAGAAAGAAGAAACAAAAGTACGATGGCCTTTTATTGTAATGGTCATTTTGCTTTTGCTAATCGTAATTTTTGTAGTTGTCTTTTTCCACGTTTAATGTTTTTATTGATGAATAGGCAACAACAAATAATTATTACTATCCTCTTGGGCATTTTGTCACTGATTGTATGGTATTCTTTTGTTTGGGGCAAAACTGAATTGTCTGTCAATTGGCGATTTGGATTAAGTCTCCTTTATGGTTGTATTTGCGGTTGTTTAGTTTTTTTAATGTGGAAATCACATTTCATGAAGAAAATAATGCCTTCTTGGTACAACATAAGTTTCGCTATGGCAGTTCTTTCACTCTTCCTTACGATTAACCCAAATTTTTTTGATGCTCTATTTGATAAAGAAGGAAGCGACAATCTGTATGACAAATCGGAATGCATTGATTTCAACAAGGAACTTTCCGATATAAATGAAAAAGAACACCTTGTGATTTTTGCATTAGATAAAACTGAATATTCCAATACGCCAAAAATTTCTTATAAATCACAAAAAGATGCATATAAAAGATATA
>JBBRHJ010000370.1:0-2929 GCA_038222885.1 Bacteroidales bacterium
CAATATTTTTTATGAAGGGCAGCAAACATTTGTAACCAACGAATACGCCAGATTACCGTTTAAATAAAACTATGTGTTAACTATGTATTCGAAAAAGACTATGTGTGGCTATGTAACTATGCGCTACTATGTGGTTGAATCGATTTCGAATTGCGTATAACAAATTATATATTCATGTTAGAAAAATACTTAAAACAAACCGAATTCAAAGACTTTGAGGATTTCAAAGCCAATTATAAACTTTTAGTCCCCGATAATTTCAACTTTGCATACGACATTGTAGATGCCTGGGCTGCTAAAGAACCTGATAAAAAAGCGTTGCTTTGGACCAATGATCAGGGTGAATGTCGTGAATTTACGTTTGGCGAAATTAAACAATATAGCGACCAGACAGCTTCTTATTTTCAAAGTCTGGGAATTAAAAAAGGTGATATCGTCATGGCAATTCTCAAGCGTCGCTTTGAATTCTGGTTTACAATCATTGCTTTACATAAAATAGGTGCAGTCATCATTCCCGCCACACATTTATTGACAAAAAAAGATTTGATTTATCGCAATAATGCAGCAGATATAAAAGCCATTGTTGCCGTTGGCGAAGAAACCATTATCAATCATATCAACGATTCGATGCCCGAATCACCCAGCGTGAAAATGCTTATCTCAGTTGGCCCAATCGTTCCTGAAGGTTGGCTAGATTTTCATAAAGGAATTGAAAATTCAGCTCCTTTCATTCCAATAAAAAATGTAAATAAAAATGACGATCCGCTCATTATCAGTTTTACTTCCGGGACAACCGGTAATCCAAAAATGGTTTTGCTGGATTGTGTATATCCATTGGCACACATTATTACTGCAAAATACTGGCATAATTTAAACGAAGAAAGTATTCATCTCACTATTGCCGATACCGGTTGGTTGAAAGCAGTTTGGGGAAAACTATACGGTCAATGGATAGTTGGTGCTTGCGTTTTTGTGTACGATCATGAAAAATTCACACCGGCGTCGATGCTCGAAATGATACAGAAATACCACATCACTTCACTTTGTGCGCCACCAACAATTTTTCGTTTCCTCATTCGTGAAGATTTAACAAAGTACGACTTGTCATCTTTGAAATATTGTACGATAGCCGGAGAAGCCTTGAATCCAGCCGTTTACGAACAATTTCTGAAACTCACAGGCATTCAACTAAAAGAAGGCTATGGACAAAGCGAAACAACACTTTCGTTATTCACTTCGCCCTGGACTGAACCAAAACCGGGTTCGATGGGATTAATCAATCCGCATTACGATGTAGATTTGTTGACTTCAGAAGGTCGTGTGGCTGAAGTGGGCGAACAGGGACAAATCGTGATCCGTACCGATAAACGTTATCCCGAAGGACTCTTTAAAGGCTATTACCGAAATGAACAATTGACCGCCGAAGCTTGGCACGATCATGTTTATTATACCGGCGATGTGGCCTGGCGTGACGAAGATGGTTATTTTTGGTTTGTCGGTCGTGCCGACGATGTGATTAAAAGTTCGGGCTACCGCATTGGACCTTTTGAAGTGGAAAGTGCGTTGATGACACATCCGGCAGTGGTGGAATGCGCCATTACCGGCGTTCCCGACGAAATCCGTGGTCAACTGGTTAAAGCAACCATTATTTTGTCGAAAGAATACAAAGACAAAGCGGGAGACGAATTAGTCAAGGAAATTCAGGAACATGTGAAATCGGTTACTGCTCCGTATAAATACCCAAGAATTATTGAATTTGTAGAGTCATTGCCCAAAACTATAAGCGGTAAAATCCGCCGAACTGAAATCAGGGAAAATGATGCAAAATAAGAAGAAACTAAATTTACAAAACTAACCTCTCTTATTCCCCCTTTAGGGGGTTAGGGGGCTAATATTATCCAAATGAAAATAAACAATCTCTCGGAGAACAACTCCATTCTGAAACATTACCTGAAAGAAATCCGTTCGGTAAAAATCCAGAAAGACTCCATGCGCTTTCGTCGGAATATGGAACGAATCGGTGAAATAATGGCTTACGAAATCAGTAAAACCATGCGCTTTAAAGCCGAAGAAGTGAAAACTCCATTGGGCATGGCAAACACAGAAGTAATTGACGAAAAAATTGTGATTGCAACAATTCTTCGAGCAGGTTTGCCTTTCCATAACGGATTTTTGAATTACTTCGATACGGCTGAAAACGCTTTTGTTTCGGCTTACCGAAAATATAAAGATGCTTTGAAATTCGATATCTTTATTGAATACATTGCTTCACCCGATTTAACCGGAAAAACGCTGATCATTACCGACCCAATGCTCGCTACAGGTGGTTCAATGGAGTTGGCATACGGTGCATTGCTGACAAAAGGAAAACCATCGCATATTCATATTGCAACGGTGATTTCAAGTCAGGTGGCAATTGATTATGTAGCATCCCATTTCCCCGATACAAAAACCACCGTTTGGGCAGCTGCTATTGACCCCGAACTGAATGAACATTCGTATATAATTCCAGGATTAGGCGATGCTGGCGATTTGGCTTATGGGGAAAAATTGTGATTCTAAATCACCGAACAGAGAGAAGCCTGAACAAAGAACCAAGAACCAAGATGTTAGACAAAAGAAAGTCACAAAAGAGATACGTGAATTATTTTTCAGTAAAATAAATAAAGATATTTTTCTATAAAAAAAACTTCGGCAAATCTGTCGAAGTTTTTTTTATCATTTCTTTTGATTCATTTTTTTGATCAAATCTATTTCCTTTTGATCAAAAGGTGTTTTATCAGTTCTCAAAATATCGTGAAACCAGATTGCAGGTTCTTTGACTTCTGGTAAAGGCTCATCCCAAGCAAAAATCGTATTGGTTTTCCCGGATACAAATCCCCAATTGATTGCACCGACTTTATTTTCCTTCAGCACTGGCATTATATTT
>JBBRHJ010000371.1:0-2814 GCA_038222885.1 Bacteroidales bacterium
TAGAAGAATGAGTGGTCAAATGGGTGGTGGCGGCTCAGGTGGCATTTTTAATGTTGGAAAATCCAAAGCTCAACTATTCGACAAAGGAAATACTGAGAATAAAATAACTTTTAAAGATGTTGCAGGACTTTACGAAGCCAAGCAAGAGATTGAAGAAATAGTGGCATTCTTAAAAAACCCTACAAAATACACTGAATTAGGTGGTAAAATTCCAAAAGGGGCATTATTAGTAGGCCCTCCTGGAACAGGTAAAACTTTATTAGCCAAAGCAGTAGCTGGCGAAGCAGACGTGCCGTTCTTCTCTATGTCGGGTTCCGATTTTGTTGAGATGTTCGTAGGAGTAGGTGCTTCGAGGGTACGCGATTTATTTCGTCAGGCCAAGGAGAAATCACCTTGTATTATTTTTATAGACGAAATTGACGCTGTTGGTCGTGCTCGTGGTAAAAACCCAAATATGGGTAGTAATGACGAACGTGAAAATACATTGAATCAGCTACTTACAGAAATGGACGGATTTGGATCAAACAGTGGAGTCATTATATTGGCTGCTACCAACCGTGCTGACATCTTGGATAAAGCCTTGTTACGTGCTGGTAGGTTCGATCGTCAGATTCATGTAGATTTGCCAGATGTACAAGAACGGAAACAAATTTTCAATGTACATTTACGCCCCATCAAAATCAATGAAACTGTGGATGTGAATTTCTTGGCCAGACAAACTCCGGGATTCTCAGGAGCTGATATTGCCAATGTTTGTAACGAAGCCGCTTTGATTGCAGCTCGTAAAAACAAATCGTTCGTTGAAAAACAAGACTTTTTGGATGCTGTGGATAGAATTGTAGGCGGTTTAGAAAAGAAATCGAAGATTACAACCGTAGCTGAAAAGAAATCGATTGCTTACCACGAAGCCGGACACGCTACCATCAGCTGGATGTTGGAACATGCCAACCCATTGGTGAAAGTAACTATCGTTCCAAGGGGTGAAGCATTGGGTGCAGCTTGGTATTTGCCTGAAGAACGTCAATTGACTAATCGAGAACATCTTTTAGACGAAATGTGTTCTACCTTAGGTGGAAGAGCAGCCGAAGAAATTTTCCTAAAACAAATATCCACTGGTGCAATCAACGATTTGGAGCGCGTTACAAAACGTGCCTACGCTATGGTTGCTTATTTTGGGATGAGTCAAAAACTGCAGAATATGAGTTATTTCGATTCATCGGGAAATTCTGATTACGGATTTACGAAACCATACAGCGAAAAAACAGCTGAATTAATTGATAATGAGGCCAAAGAAATTGTACACATAGAGTACGAAAGAGCCAAGCAAATTCTAGCCGACAATGCTAAGCAACATAATCAATTAGCTGAATTACTGATAGAACAAGAAGTGATTTTTGCAGAAGATTTAGAAAAGATATTTGGTAAACGTCAATGGACTTCACGTCAAGATGAATTGATGGCACAAAACGGCATGAATGAAGAAGTTGCTGAAATACCGCAACTTTCCAGTACGGTAGATAAGGATGAAACTTTGGCGAAAACCGTGACAACAACAGAAGAAACCAAATAATCATGTCCGACCAATCGAAACAAAGGTTATTAAGTAAAATTGCAGCAACCCAAACCAAAAGGGCTGCTGCAATTTCCGTTTTAAAAACAGCATCTTCTGATATTATTCCAACTATTGAACAACCGATTTATAAAGCGATTCTGCCCGATAGTATTAGTTGTTTTAAATCTGAATTAGAAACTATTAGTGGCAAGTGTATAATTTGCAACAATAAGAAAGAACTTTTTGAACAGCTCAAAGAATATCTTATTGAGAATAATATTCCTACCCTTTTTTGCCGTGACTTAGCAATAAAAAAAGAGTTGCAAACATACAATATCTTACAAACCGACTCACAAGATGATTTTACTGCAATGCAAGCAGGCATTACAAGCTGTGAATATCTCATTGCTCGTACAGGCAGTGTGATGATAAGTTCCGCTGGCGATTCAGGTCGTCAGATGTATGTTTTTCCACCTATACACATAGTCATTGCCAATACCAATCAATTGGTGGATTACCCCGAAGACGCATTGAAATCTATCGAAAACAGGTATGAAAACGGCTTACCATCAACCATTACTACCATTACTGGCCCCAGTCGGACAGCCGATATAGAAAAAACTCTTGTTTTAGGTGCTCACGGACCAAAAGAATTAGTTGTTTTCCTTTCCAAAGAATAAACTTTTGTTATCTTTGCGTATAAATTTGCGAATGAACTTTCTTGGAAATTTCCTGAAAATCACCAAAGGCAGTTTTCAGACATTTTCAAAAATCATTTAGTAAAAATACAGAGCGTTTTCAATTTGTAATTATTTACTATATGTTGGTTCTATGATTTTGAAAGTTCGGAGAAAAAAAGAATTTTCAGCAATCATTCATTTCTTTCATAAAAATATAAACTTCTTATTATCAAGACGATAAAATTTTAACAACAACATTCAACCTAAAAACAGGTTGAACTTTAAATAAGAAAACTTATGAAATACTTTAAATTTTTTATCTACACTTTTTTATTTACAGGTTTGATGTTTTCGTGTAAACCTATTTACCGTTGTGGTGAGCCCAAACCGTATAAAAAACTTTTCTTACCAAAAATTGTACGAACCGTTATTGATGAACGCGATTCACTTTGCCGAACCCTGTCTGTGCGTGAAATTAAAATTTCAGAACAAGTTGCAGAAATTGCTTCACAGAACAAACAAATATCAGACGACAATATCAAGATTAAACAACTCGAACAGCAATATAACGAGTTGACTAAT
>JBBRHJ010000372.1:0-2806 GCA_038222885.1 Bacteroidales bacterium
CTTTCAAAATCAAATAGAATACTCTTTGATTATCGCAAAAAACGTGTACGTCCAACAACCGACGATAAAATAATTTGCTCATGGAATGCATTATTAATTACGGCTTACATAGAAGCATTTAAAGCTACTCAAAATGTGAATTATCTCAATTCCGCTTTAAAAATAAGTCAGTTTATTCAAAGGGAATTGCTAAGTAACGATGGCAGTTTGAAACGGATTTACAAAGATAGAAAAGTCAGCATTGATGCGTTTTTAGACGATTATGCATTGTTGGCCGAAGCGTGGATTGCATTGTATGAAGTTACTTTTGATATATCATGGCTGAGCAATTCAAAATTGTTGGTCGAATATGTTTGGGAGCATTTTAAGAATGAAGAAAACTCCATGTTCTATTATACTTCCGATTTAGCCAAAGGATTGATAGCAAGAAAATACGAACTTTCCGACAATGTAATTCCGTCTTCAAACTCGGTATTGGCAACAGTACTTTTCAAGTTGGGAATAATGTATGATAAACCAGCATGGAGTTTAATGGCAGAAAAGATGTTGGGAAAAGTGCTGGCCGAAACAATCGAACATGGCGTTTATTATGCCAATTGGGCAAGAATGTTGGGATTAATAGTAAACCCAATTTATCAAGTTGCAATACTAGGAACGGAAGCTCAAAGTATTGCAAACAAAATCCAAAAGCAGTACTTACCTAACACTATTTTTACAGGAGGTCAAAGCGAAAACTTAGCAGTTTTACAAAACCGTTTAGTGGAAGGAAAGACTCTTATTTATATATGTGAAAATCAAACTTGCTCATTGCCTTATGAGCAGATTGAGGAGGTGATAGAAATGATAAAGTAGCAACGCACGAAATACAATAATCTCTTAAAAATACCTCAATTTCACAATCATGGTTTTCTTTTCATCACGATCGATGGTAAAACTAAAATTATGAAAGCGAGGTTTTTTTAAGCCTGTGTGATAATAATCGGCAAAGCCAAATCCTTCACGAGGAATAGTAAGATATTTCCAATTCATTTTGCCATCATTATTTTCATCGTCGAGCACTGAAATACCATAAGTTCCAGGCTGTAATTTCAAATCAACAATTAACTCGCCATCAATCATCGATGATTTTTTACTTTTGATATATAAGTAAGCTTTCTCGTTTTTGAAGCCTTCCTCACTGTCGAACACACCAATACGCAAAACGCCAGTCGTAGTTTTAATGTTTTGTATTCGTAATTGTATTTCCTGTGCAGAAATATTTTGCACAGGAAGAAAAACAAAAATGAATAGGAAAAATCGAACTATTGCTTTCATAGTAAAAGGTTTAAAGTAATCATGAAAAATACAACCCCTAACCCCTAAAGGGGAATTTTAAGACCTATAAATAACATATTTATAAAGAAATATAACAGATAAATAACGATACGGAACTATTATAATTCCCTTTTAGGGGTTAGGGGTTGTTTCTAGTCTATGCCCTACTTATCTAGCAATGCAGGCGAAAACACACTTTCAGAAAGCTTTGACTCGGTATTCAAAGAGTTGGTTATGATTTCCGATTTACGTTTGTTCTGTACATTTTCCATACTCATCAAATATGCAAAGTATTTTCCATTGCCTAATTTTTTATATTTGCTCAACAACTCAATGCGTTGAAGCTTGCTAGCATTGTCATAAAACTCAATTTTATAGCACAGATAGCTTGACTTATCAATCCAGCTTATTTTCTTGCTAAAACCTTGTTCGCTTTGGATGTCTTTAGTTTTACAAGTGGATTCAAGTTTCCAACAATCGATATTATTGAACTTTTCGGTGCCAAGAAGTACATAATTAAAATCGGATGCACTTGGTTTACTCATGTCGGCATTGCTAAACTCCGATCCCATAAAGCTTTTGCCACGTTCATTGCTCACTACCCGACGAACTTTTCGCAAGGCTGGCATATAAATCCACATATTGTCGGCCTTATCGTCATAGTCATAAATCAGCAATGCTGTTCCTTTAACATCGGCAGGCGCTGTAAATTTGACCAAAACCTTGGCTACATCGCCAAATTTTCCAGAGTTGGTTGTTAATTGTCTTTCACGAACATTGCCTTTGGGATCATAAATTTTCAGTGTGGAACTCATTTCCATCGACGAAAGTGATATTAAATCAGTCGATTTACGGCTAATTACTTCGGCTGTTTGTGAGAATAGACTCTTTGATACAATCAGAAATGCGAGAATAAATGTTGTTGGTTTCATATAATAATTATTTAAAGAGTTTGATTATTTAAAGAGTTTGAAATTTGAGATTTGAAAAGTTTGAGATTATTAGGTCTTTAAGTCCCTCATGGGGATTTAGGGGGCCTTTGGTTTTAAAAAATTTGGTTCAAATAAAATACAAATTGCTGGAATGAATATTAGCGCACAAATCAAACAAAGGAAAAGCGACAATATAATTAATAACCCGAACGAGCGAACCAATGGAAAATCAGACAAGAAAAGTACCGAGAATCCGATCATAACGGCAAAAGCATTGATAATAATACCACGTCCAATGGTCGAAATCGTAGTAATCACACTTTTAGAGTAAGTATTTCCGAGTGCTAATTCCCACTTAATTCTCCAAAAAACCTGTATTGTAAAATCGACACCCAAGCCTATGGAAATGGACGATAATAACGCAGTTACCATGTTGAGCTGTATTCCCATCCAACCCATCAATCCAAAGGTGCAGAAAACTGCAAAACCAAGTGGCAAACTTCCTATAAATCCAGCAGGAATACTCTTAAAAATGATAGACATCAATAAGAATATTGCCA
>JBBRHJ010000373.1:0-2799 GCA_038222885.1 Bacteroidales bacterium
TGAACCTTTTACACTTATTTGATTCCTTATGCAGATTTGTATTCATCGTGGGAGTAAAGAAATTGGGGGAAGTTGCGTTGAAGTAATTTCCGGGGGAAAAAGATTGATTATCGATCTTGGGTTACCGCTTGATGCTGAATTCAATGACAAGAAGTACCTGCCAAATATTTCAGGACTTGACGGAAATGATAATTCACTTCTTGCGATACTTATCTCACATCCTCATCTAGACCATTTTGGACTATTGGCACATGTCAACAGTAATATTCCAGTGATCATGGGAGTTGACGCCCGCAGAATATTATCAGTAGCTGCACCTTTTATGAATGGCAATTGGCCGATTCCCGCTATCGGGTTGAATCTTCAATCCGGAATACTTATTGAACTTGGGCCTTTCAAAATCACTCCATACTTGATTGATCATTCTGCGTATGATGCCTACTCCATTATGGTAGAAGCAGATGGAAAAAGGTTGTTTTACAGCGGCGATTTAAGGATGCATGGCAGAAAAGGAAAACTAACAGAAAAGTTAATGGCTTTTCCACCAAAAAACATTGATGTCCTTTTATTGGAAGGATCTACGCTTGGACGATTGGATGATCATCAGACCTTCCCTTCTGAATCTGAAATTGAGATGAAACTTGTTGATGCTTTTAAGGAGGCACCCGGAATTGTTTTACAAAACTATCGTGTAGTGAGATTTGAACCAAAGATTAATGAGAATGATATTGACAAGGTTTTTCTCTATTACTTGCTGATTGCAGGTGAATTACTAAGCCAAATTTTCAACAAAGTAAATTCAGGAGCACAAGGGAATATTGGCAAAGTTGATTTTGAAAAGGCAATATTCAAAAAACCTCCATTTGAGGAGCAGAAAATAATCTCTGAACGATTAATTTCAATTGACCACAAATTTCAAACCGAACAGACCTACCTGCACAAGCTACAAATGATAAAGTCGGGGTTGATGGGTGATTTGTTGAATGGGAAGAAAAGGGTAAAAATATAAATTGTGAATAAATTGAAAAGTAATTCGAATATAACTAATGAAATTTATTAAACAAAACTGGGGTTTTATTATAACCGCAATTTCTTTCGTAATTGTAATTTATTTGCTTTGGTGCAAACAGGTAGAGAATACCTTGGCAATTGGCATACTGGGTACTATTGCTACTTTCTATTTTGGGGTATTAAAATACAAAATGGAGAACGATAAAATCTTCAATGAGCTTTTTACTTCTTTCACAACGCGATACGATGACAAACTCAACGATTTATTCAACGAATTAAGACTTGACCTTGTGAAAAAAATTGAACTCGACGATAAAAAATTGATTATCGATTATTTTAATCTCTGCGCCGAAGAATATATGTGGTACAGCCGGAACAGAATCCCAAAATCAGTTTGGATAGCATGGAAAGCTGGCATAATTGAAAACCTTGAAATAGTGCAGGTAAAAGAAGTCTATTTGAAAGAAACAAAAAACGGGGGAAAATCATTTTATGGTTTAGTAGAAGAGCTGAAAATATATTATCAAACAACTTGACACTAATTATACAAGACTAATAATGTGAGAGGGTTGATGAGAGATTTAGTGAATAAGAAGGTGAAATCTCTTATTATTAGAGAAAAACAAATTAATAACAAATATAAAATTTATATTAAAAATAAAACATGGAAGATAACGCATTATTAGAACCTAAATTGGTCGGAGATATAACCGGCAACTTCTTAATTCATGCATATCAGCGAGGTTATCGTTGGGGTAATGAGCATATTACAATGCTGTTGAATGACATTTGGGAAAATGGAGATTTAAACTATTGTCTCCAGCCAATAGTTGTGAAAAAATTGGAAAATGGAAGTTTTGAATTAATTGATGGTCAACAAAGGCTAACTACTATATTTCTAATAATGAAATATATAAAACGGTTATAGCAGAAGTTCAAAACCCATCTATCAGCTTTTATTTTTTACCGATTGAAGATATGGGATTGACTGATAGTTTATATATTAAGATGAATTCAAGAGGCAAGCCACTTACAACATTTGAGTATTTCAAGGCTGAATTTGAAAAAACCGTCAAAGCTGTATCACTGGATTTATACAATGAGTTTGTGCGAAAGGTTGACAATGATTGGGTGGATATGCTATGGAAATACAGGAGCGACGATGACATTATTGACGATGAATTTATGAGATATTATCGTTTTGTAACTGAATCAATATGTTTTCAGGATGAAATTGACATTGTTGAAAATGATTTTGATCTGGCACAAAAAGTATATAGTATTCAAAATCAAAATGCTTCTGAAAATTTAAAGTTTTTGTTTAAAGCATTTGATTGTTGGACAGGAATAAAGAATATTGGTGAATTCTGTGACTCAGTATTTTCAGCGTTTCAGTTTAGTAACAATAAGGTCAAGATATATGCTGAAGATACCAATCTGTTTAAGCAGTGTTGTAATGATTATGGAATAATTCAAGGTGGCGGAAGAAGAAAATTCTCATTAAACAATACCTTACTTTTATATGGATTACTGCAGTATTTAATAAATAAGGATACTAATCTATGTATCTTATGAATGAATACGTTAACGTCGAAAAACTATTTTTGGATAAACTTCGCCTATTGAAATGGCAGGTGATTGATCAGGAATGATAATTAATTTTGCAACTTGCAAAACTGAATAATACGATGACAAAACAAGATATCAAACAAATGATTTCGGCAGGAGAAACGCTTACTGTTGAATTTAAAAAGTGCCAGAATGAGTTGAGTGATGGCGTGTTTGAAT
>JBBRHJ010000374.1:0-2782 GCA_038222885.1 Bacteroidales bacterium
GAAATTCATATAGACTTAAGAATAAAAGTTAACAGTTAAGCCTATAAAAAGCGAAAACTCGCCCGGGTGCGCTGTTCTTATGGGAAGCGTGGCGAGTATTATTGGCACAAAAGTAAGGTGAAAATTGGAATAAACCAAATGCATTAACCTAATTAATGCTAAAATAATAAATATAGCAACTTGAGTTCATAAAAACAATCATCTAAATAAGGCATTAGTATTTAGACTTGTATACTGTTTTGCAAAGATAATGAATTTTATGAAAAAAGAATTGTAATTTTATGATTCATAGATTTTTTTTGGGATTGCTATCTTCCTAAGTCAGTTCAACCCCGCAGTGGTTGGACTGTGAGAGAGTGTATTATCATCCACCAGTTGCACTGGTGGTTTCCGCTAACTCGGAATGTGCCATATTCATATTTAGCCACTTCGCGGCAAAGAAATATATTGAAATAAATTTACCCTTTCCCAATCACATAATAATTTGCTTTGGTGGGGTACCAATATAATATCAATATCTTTGGTGGCGCGTGGCACAAAACCTGCTTCGTCAATAATCATATCGCAAGCAGTACCACCAATAATCACATAATTATCGGGATATGCCTCGAAATATTTTTTAAACACATCGAGCCCTCTTACCATATTGTTTCCTCCATTATTTGCTCTAATGCCATTTCAATACGTTCATTACTATTGTTTTTCATACTCAAATAAAGTGAGAAGTTATCTACATAATCATTTTTTGAAAGTTTTTCGGGGTCATATTTCCATTCTTCAATACAAATATTTCCCTCGATTGTACCGAAATTTAATGGATATTCTTTCTTCAGTAATTCAATATATCCTGGTTTTACTGCATAATACTCAACTTTTGATGGATTCAAGTCAGAAATATTTGAAAGTGCATTTATATTTGAGATACGCAAATTATCATCCAGCAAATTACCACTATAAAAACTGGTCTTTTTAATTGGGTTGGTCATTAATTGCTCGGATTTTACCCAAAGATCCTGTCTCGAAATGCTAAAATGCAGAAATTTATCTTTAGTGCCTTGCAAACCACACAAATTATTCTCAACCAAAAACTTTACCGCACGAGTAATAGTCATTGCATTGTATGCTAACTTTTTAGCGATAGTTTTTAGGTTTATACCTTCCAGCGACTCAACCTGTAAATGAAATAATAGCAACAGTTGTGCTGCCGGTTGCATAAATTCTCGTTTTACAGTTGGTTTCACACCAAATTCTTTCAAATCAATTAGTAAATCGGGCATATACATTTGTTTGCCCGAAATAACAAAAGGAATCTTTTTCTCAATCATCCTTGATCGATTGTAAGCTTCTGTAGGTTTTAAAATAGCAATTGTTTTATACCCCAAAGTGGTCTGAATAATATCAAGTTGCTTTCTTAACCTTTTGGCAGGAGTTTCTTCTTTTACTTCAGCCAAAACAAATTTGCTCCCAAACATCTCAGTGCTAAATAGATTATAGTTGCTGAGTATAAATAAAGGTAAATCTTTCATACCATCATCCAGCAATGTTTCTATTTCCACCTCAATTCCCAGAGCTTCTTTGAGATAGTTCTTTAGTTTTTCCATTTTGTTGACAATTTGTAATTATCACATATTTAGAGTAGTATCATTTATAATGCTTGATAGCACAATGAATGATATTGTGCAAATATAATGCTATTATTTGAAATATCATAAAATAATCACTTTTTCTGTATTGAATAATTGATGTTCCCCGAATCTAACATATCCCAGTTGGTTTGTTAGCAATTGGGTATTTCCAATTTCAAAATCAGCTGTGTTTCCATGCGAATGTCCATATATCCAATAATCTGGACTAGTTGACTCAATTAAATCGAATAATTCAACGGCAAAACCCTCATTTAAGATGCTTCCTTTGTGTTTTTCGGGATAGTTCAATAAAGTTGGAACATGGTGTGTTACTACAATTGTTTTTTGCGCTCTATCTGTAGTCAATTCATCTTTCAGAAAAGCCAAACTCTCGGCATGTAATTCATTGAAATTTTGTGCAGTGAATCTGTGATTATCGTATTTAATCACCTGAAAATCAATCATTCCTCTTTCTATTTGCCACTCGTAAGCCGGACTTATTTTTCCCCAAAGTGATGTGAAAATGAATTTACATCTTTGTGAATTGTTGTAGTATTATTTACCAACATTACATTATTTCGTATTGATTCATTCAGTACACCACACTTTTTCGCAAGGTCAAAATAATAAGCATTTTTATGCTAACGGATGTCTTTAATTTTTTATGAAGTCTGAACTACATTAGATGAAAAACTATCAGCAACACCATAAAGACCAGCATATACAAATTTATGCTGATAAATGATCTTCTGAGATTCAGTTCGGTTGCTTTTCCGAAAGATAGTTTTGCGAAAATGCCGATAAATAGAAAGTTCAGTACGAAAACGACCCAAAAAAATAAACCGGACACATTTTCAAGAAAAAGCGGAATCATAATTGACGTTGCAGAAGTGGCAATCAGCCAAGCGAAAATAATGGTTCGCAAGCTCTGAGGATTGATAGATTTATTAATGGTTGGAAATCCGGCAGCTTCATATTCTTTTCCATATTTCAGCATCAACAACCAAAAGTGTGGCACTTGCCAAATAAAAAGGAAAAATGCAATAAAAATAATTGAACCGCTGAACAGATTACCACCTGCGGCTGTCCAACCCATAAATACCGGAATTGCTCCTACTAATGAACCTGGAACAACTGCAAAAGCTGTGATTCGTTTT
>JBBRHJ010000375.1:0-2753 GCA_038222885.1 Bacteroidales bacterium
TATGGCAGCAGTTACGGAAATAGCTATGGAAGCGGTTATGGAAACGGTTATAATAGTACTTACCAACAAAGCGAGATAGATCCTGAAAGGTATATGCGTACCATTGGTTCATCCTTGGGCTATGGAAAACGCTTAAGCTGGCCCGATGATTATTTCACTTTTTACGGTGAATTATCGTATCAATTGTTTATGCTCAACAAGTGGTATCCAGGATATTTTCCAATGACAGCTGGAAATTTCAACAATTTAAGTTTAAATTTGACATTGAGCCGTAGTTCCATTGATAATCCTATTTATACTCGTTCTGGGTCTGCATTTTCATTGGGATTAAAAATAACTCCGCCATATTCTGCATTGAATGGAAAAGATTACAATTCAAATCTCACCCCACAAGATCGATATAAATGGATAGAATATCATAAATGGACGTTTAGTGGCAAGACCTTTACGCCCATTTCTGCCGATAATAAATTAGTGATTATGGGACGTGCATTATTCTCTTACTTAGGACATTATAATGAAAAAGCACGATTACCTTTTGAAGCATTTAATATGGGTGGTGACGGTATGTCGAGCTACACGAGTTATGGTACGGATTATATTGCTATGCGCGGTTACACAAGCGGTTCGTTAACTCCTTATAACCCTGAAACAAATACCAGCATGGGTTATTTGTATAATAAATTCACCATGGAGTTACGCTATCCGCTATCGTTGGAACAATCGGCTACCATCTACGCACTCACTTTTGTTGAAGCCGGTAATTGCTTCAATTCAATTAAAGGCTATAATCCTTTCGATTTAAAAAGGTCGGCTGGTGTTGGTGTTCGTATATTTCTACCAATGTTTGGTATGATGGGAATTGATTGGGGTTATGGTTTCGATAAAGATAATACAGGTAAACCGAGCGGTAGTCAGTTCCATTTTGTACTTGGACAAGAACTATAATAAGCGTTAAGCAGCAAAAAATTGAGAGTGTATTTTCAAAATCAAACTTTGGCAAAGATTTTGTAATGACTTTTCA
The DNA here is from genome assembly GCA_038222885.1 of Bacteroidales bacterium. Lineage (GTDB taxonomy): Bacteria > Bacteroidota > Bacteroidia > Bacteroidales > Paludibacteraceae > Paludibacter. The sequence goes on from JBBRHJ010000375.1 coordinate 1,025, forward strand.
GAATTCAAAAATAGTAACCATTTAAATAAAATAAATATGAAAAAATTTATTATTTCACTCTGTTTATTGGCTGGTATAGTTTTCGCAGGAAATGCACAGAAATTTGCTATGGTGGATATGGAATATATTATGAAAAATATTCCTTCGTACGAAACCGCAAATGATCAGCTGAACCAGTTGTCAAAAAAATGGCAAACCGAAGTGGATGCACAAATGCTGGAAGTTCAGAAAATGTACAAGAACTATCAAACCGAACTTGTTTTTATGTCGGAAGATATGAAAGTGAAACGCGAAGAAGAAATAGTTGCCAAAGAAAAAGCAGTACAAGAATTGAAACGTAGTTACTTTGGTGCTGAAGGTGAATTGTTTAAAAAACGTCAAAGCTTAATGAAACCTATTCAGGATGAAGTATATACAGCCATTCAGGATATTAGTAAAGAAAAAGACTTGGAATTTGTATTTGATAAAAGTTCGAATATGAGTATAATTTTCACTTCACCGAAACTTGATATCAGTGATGTTGTTCTTCAAAAATTGGGTTATTCAAAATAAATTTCTAAATTTGCATTTCGGAAAAATAAATTAGTAAAAATTATAAAAACAAAAAAACATGTTTAAAAAAATTGCATTTGTATTGCTTTGCGCAATCCCTTTCTCACTTATGGCTCAGGACGTAAAATTAGGTCACGTAAATTCTCAGGAAATTCTGACATTAATGCCTGAACGTGCAACAATTGAAAAAACCATCAGCGACCTACAGAGTCAATGGGAAAAAGAATTAGTTAAAATGCGTGAGGAATATAACGCAAAAATCAAGGAATATCAAGAAAAACAAGCTACAATGCCCGAAAGCATTAAAGCGGCTCGTCAAAGTGAAATTGCTGAAATTGAACAACGTATCACAACTTTCCAACAAACTGCTTATACCGATTTGCAGAAAAAACAACAAGAATTATTTGCACCGGTAGTTGATAAAGTAAAGAAAACAATTACCGAAGTAGCCACTGAAGGTAACTATTTGTATATCTTCGATTTAAGCACACAAGGTATAATCTACCAATCGCCAAAATCGAATGACATTACAGCAGCCGTTAAGAAAAAATTAGGATTGAAATAAAACAATTCAACCAATTAAAAATAGACTAGCCTTTGAAAATTATTTTCAAAGGCTATTTCTTTATCAAGTGTTTTACAAAATCTATTGGGTAATAAAACATCATTCTTGGTCCAGCATAGCGCATTACGGTGCGTATTTCAGCTCTCATATCGGGTTTGTAGCAATGAGCTTTACAATCCTTACACGCCATTTTGTTATCTCCAAACTGACATTTAGTAAGTCGTTCAAAAGCATAATTTTTAAGACGCAAACAGCTGTTGCACAATTCCTTATCGCCGTGATTCTTCCGACAATAAAGACCAATCATATAAGCCGATATTCTTTTCTCGTACGCAATTTTACCCATAGAGTAAGTTTAAAAAAAGTGAGACATTGTGGTATCTCACTTTTTAAAATTTATTAAATGAAATCCTTATTTTTTCAATTTCAGCAATTTTTCAATTTTCGTTTTGAAGCTTGTATTTTCCATAAATCCGGTAAAATTCTCAGCTCCGGGACCATAGGCAAACACAGGAACAGGAACGCCTGAATGGTTTTTGGTAGTAAAAACGGTTTTCATATCAGCAGAACCAAATTTACCATCTAAAATGGTCATTCCACCAGTTTCATGGT
>JBBRHJ010000376.1:0-2733 GCA_038222885.1 Bacteroidales bacterium
TTTATTCTTAAAATTATAAGTCAATCGACTTACAAAACCTAAATAAGCTACAGGGACATCTGGAAATGAACTTTCAAAATAATGACGTTTTTCCTGATTGTATAATGCTAAGGCAGTAACACTATGATCACCAAAAGTACGAGCATAATTTAGCGATGCTTCGAAATAGTATTTTTTTCGTTTGTCGGGTGCTTGACGGGAGATAAGCATCTCACCATCAAAACCAGATTTTATAGCTATCGGTTCATTGGTGAGTGGATCACGACTTATGTCAACACGGGCATGGGCTTGCATAGTATTATACCAGCTCTCAGAGTAGGAATCGAAAGAGAATCGGGCATTGGCAGAAAGGCCTTTTGTAATTTGATCAAGATCATACTTGGTCGAAAAGAGTGTATTGGCTGTAATTTGTTCTCGGTTATAATACCCTCCGGTTTGTACCGAAACAAATAATGGATAACCATTGGCTGAGGCAGGAAGGTTGGAAATAACCATGTGATTTTGGTCGTCAAAACCTGACGATATCCATGGAACAGACATATACATCTGTGTCCAAAAAATATTATTCCCTGGTTTTGCTGCTCCTTGACGCTCCTCGTAACGAGCATCAATATTTATACTTGCCGAAAATCTTTTGGTAAATTGGAAATCTAAATTCGATCGGATATTGGTACGATTGTATTTGTTATTTGGATCAAAGCCATAGGCCTTATTCTCTTTCAATAAACCTTTTTCATCATAATATCCAGCTGAACAGAAGTATTTTACCAAATCGTTACCACCACTTATACTGAAATTATGCGATGTTTTGGGTGCTGAATCTCGTAACATATAGGAATTTATATCCAAATCGGGATATAAGTAGTCGTTGGTGTGATTCCTATAATTATTCATTTCCTCGTAACTCTTAATTTGCGGTTTGCCGTCATTAGAGTTTGCTTCGTTGGCAAAAAGAATGGTTTCGTAGGAATTGAGATGTTGTTTCAGACTTGTAGGTTGCGACAATCCGTAATTAAATGAATAATTCACCACAGGTTTCCCAGTCTGACCTCTTTTGGTGGTAATAATGATGACACCATTCGCTCCCTTAACTCCATACACTGCTGTTGCGGAGGCATCTTTCAAAACCGAAATTGATTCTACATCATTAGGGTTAATGGCTTCCCAACCTGAAACATTTCCCATGGCACCTCCTGAAATATCAGTTGGATCACCACTTGCTTTACCTCCACCAGTACGTTCTACACCATCTACTATTACCAATGGGCTGGCATTATTCAAGGTACTAATTCCTCGAATATTGATACGCGGAGTTTCACCGCCAGGAATACCAGTTTCCTGAACGGATACCAACCCATTAAGTCGACCTACCATGGCAGTACCCAAACTACCTTGAGGTGCTTTTATAAGTTCTTTACCCGAAGTAGTAGATATTGAACCTACAACCGAAACTTTTTTCTGCTCACCATACCCTACTACTACAATTTCGCTAAGCGTTTTAGAATCTTCCTCAATACTAACCTTGATTAACTGTTCATCCTTTACTTTTACCTGCTTGGAAGTATATCCAATATAAGTAATTGTTAATACTGAACCTTTGGGGGCTTTTAATTGAAATATACCATCTACATTGGTAATAGTTCCTATTTGCATACCATCCACTGTAACATTGGCTCCAATTACCGGAAGGTTTGTTTCGTCAACAACTAGACCTTTCACATTTAAGTAGCCAGATTGTTGTGCAACTGAAGAAATAGTAGTTATGCTCAAAAACAGGAACGCAATTAAAATACGATGCAAGTTCAATATTCTCTTAGAGTCAAATACATTATTAACTCGTACGTTTAAGTATAAATCCATAGTATTTTTTATTGATTTCGTTTATAGTCAACAATTAATTATTCAAAGTACAAATAGTTTTGAGATATTTTCAAAGGACAAAGATAGAGCTAGGCATTAGAAAAATGAAACGGTTATGTATCAAATCAAATGTCTTTTTGTAACAATAACTATGCTTCTTGACTTATTTCTTAGTTGGATTTGGATTTTTGAGCATTAAGCTCCTTTATGTATTCCTGAGTAGAAACTCCAAATCGGATTTTGAAGTTTTTATTAAAGTGAAAAGTGCTGTTAACACCAATTTTTAGCATGACTGTTTCAATGTCTTTCTCTCCTTGATCAAAATATTTTTTAGCCTCATCAAGTTTTATTTCTCTTATATACTCCGAGGTAGACTTGCCAAGTAATGTTACAATTTTTCTATGCAACTGCATTCGGCTTATCGACAGTTTTTCGCAAATAAAATCGATACTGAAAATAGGATTTTCTAAGTTCTCAAGTATAACTTTATTCATTTTATTTAAAAATTGCTGCTCACGATCAATTATTTTAACTTCCTCTATCTCTTTGTTTTCAGTCTTATTGGCTGATAAATTTCGCACATAATTATTCACTTTCAGAAGCAATGACTTGGTTGAAAATGGTTTGGTAACAAATCCTTCTGCTCCGGCTTCCATTGCTTTAATCTCATCTTCTATGGTGCTTTTGGCTGTTATCACAATAACGGGAATATGGCTTGTCCGATAATCATTTCGAATCAATTTTATCAATGCTAAACCATCTATTTTGGGCATCATAATATCAGTTAAAATCACATCAGGAGTAAAACGGAGGGTTTTATCAAAGCCATCTTGTCCATCGGTAGCCTGATGAACTATAAACTTATCTTTTAAG
>JBBRHJ010000377.1:0-2732 GCA_038222885.1 Bacteroidales bacterium
CATCATGTGTCCAATCGTGTAACTACCATCTGTATAGGTAGTGTGCTGGTGAAAATCACCTGTCAAATAACTTTGAGCAGCAGTTGGTTGAACCAAACTTGCACCTCCAAGTAACAGAGCCATAGTTAATGGCTTAAGTAATCTTGTTTTCATTTTCCTTTAAAATTGTTTTATGTGAATAACTAAATCGCAACAAAATTAAGGTTGAGGTTTTACATAAGGGTTGCAAAAAAAAATCGGTTCGGTGAAATTAAAATGAAGAAAATATTTCTTTTCTATGTGAGTCGCATTACTGTAATATGGATTTACCCCAAATTAATATCAGTTCAATCCGTTAAAAACCTGTATCGTAATATTGCAAATGGATTATTGCGTATCGCCTTAGTACGTCAATAAAGTTTCAATAAAAAAAAGTGAGATTGACTCGTTTTTGAATCAATCTCACTAATTTTGCGTTTTGTCAAGAATATGGATGTTTACAGTTCATCATATTCACTATCTGAATTCAGTGACTTAGACATTTCGTCCTTGTCTTTTAGACTTTTCAGAATCAGATAAACAACTAAGTTTATACTCAATACCAACATCATAGCAATTATAATCCAATTCATTTTCATCAATATTTTAAAATTTTTAAATTGTCATTAGCTTTCAAAGCAATAACCGTAACCTAAACGTGTAACGATGTGTTTTTCGTAAGTGCCAATTTTCTTGCGCAACCGAGTAATATTAACATCAATTGTACGATTTAACACGCCATCCTCGTCCGACCAAATACGTGAAAGAATTTCTTCGCGGGTAAATACTCTATTTCTATTTTCGAGTAGAAGTCGCAATATCTCAAATTCCTTTTTGGTGAATGGAATTTCAATTTTCTTTAACAATACTTTTTTGTTGGATAAGCTCATTTCCAATTCTTCATACACAATATCGCTTGCATCTTGTGGAATTTCTTCTATTTCAAAACGGCGTAAAATGGCTTTTACCCGAGCTATAAGTTCACGAATTGAGAATGGCTTAGCTATAAAATCTTCTGCTCCCAGCGCAAAACCAGTGAGACGATCATTTTCGGTATCTTTAGCTGTAAGAAAAATAATCGGAATTTTCTTAGTTTTCGGATTGTCGCGTAACATACGAGCCATTCTGAAACCAGAAATTTCACCCATCATTACATCGAGCAATATTAAATTATACTTTTTGAAGTCCCTTTTCAGTGCTTCTTCAGCCGAATAAGCCACATCAACTTTATATCCCTCATTAGCAAGGTTATACTGAAGTATTTCACACAAATCTTCTTCGTCATCAACAACTAAAATACAGTACTGATTCATTTTTTGGCTACTTAATTATTATTGTACAAAATAACCTCTTTGATATTTCTATATTGTGTAGAAGCTATGACAAATTCATTATATAAACTATTGATTTGTAGTATATTTACAAAAAAAAGGCAAATCAATTAAGACTTGCCCTGTTTAATTTTGAATTTGATGTTAGACTAACGCTGTTGAAGCTTTATATTTAAATTTCCAGCATGCTGAGTGTCAATTTCAATTGTTTGATCAACATAAGAAATAAGACTAATTTTAAGGTGACATTTTCCATCACATAAGTTGGAGATGCTGAAATTGCCATCTAAATCGCTGTAAACTTTCTGTCCGTTAGCTGTTATAGTTGCACCCGCCAACGTTTCTTTTGTAAGTTTGTCGAAAATCAATCCATTTACAACATTGGAATTTGACTGAATTTCTGATTTAGCTTCAGTAGATGCTGCACTACCTTTTGCAGAAGCATTTACTGTAAACATCATGATTGAGATAATTGAAACAAACAACATTCTTTTCATACCGGTATATTTTTTTGTAAATAACATTTTAGTCTTAAATAACGATACAAAAATAAGGTATAGTCATTACAAGAAGGTTACAGGCTAATTACAATACGTATACAATAATGTGAATTTGGTGTTTCATTTATGTTTCAATATTTCTTTTCGGAGATTAATTTACCTTTATCGTCCCACATATACCAAGTCCCTGTTTTTTTGCCGTTGTTGTAGAGCATTTCGTAACGCATAATGCCCGAATCGTCCCATACATGCCATATTCCGTCTTTATTGTTGTTGCGGTATTGTGCTTCCGAAATCAATAATCCAGCTTCGTTATAGGTTCGCCACAAGCCATGAAACTCACCATTTCGATAGGCACGAACTTCATTCGGTTTCCCATTTGAAAAATAAACAATATATGCACCTTCTGGCTTACCATCTTTAATATTCATTTCCAGTTTGAGTGATTTATTCTCAAAATACTCTTTGTATTCACCGGTATACAATTTTGTTTGCGTTGCATCGGCAAAATACAAACCATCGCTTTGTACAATTTTATTTGTTTGAGCGGATAGGCTTAATTGAAGGCAAAGTAAAATTAAGAGTTGGATTATTCGTTTTTTCATGATATAGTTTCTTAAATGTTTGATAATACAAAACTACAAAAAAAAAGACGCTGATTATTCAGTTGGTTTAAAATTTAATATGTATTACAAAAATCGTTTCCCACCGGTGGAATTGTTGTACCTGTATAAAGGTTTTTCAAAATAATATTATGTGTTTCTATGTATCTATGAGATTCTATATGATTACAAAAAAAGTGACATTTAGTTGTTCCTACTACTTATGGTGATATTATTTCATCTTCAGTAATACCTTCAGCACCACATCGCCTCCTGAATAA
>JBBRHJ010000378.1:0-2721 GCA_038222885.1 Bacteroidales bacterium
AGATTATTGGTGATTGCGATAAATTTTGCCACTCAAAAAGAAGTCGATTTGTGCATGGAACATATCCGTATTAGACATAGAAAAAGACAAGCAGATATAGATAGATATTATGTTAAAATCTAATTTAGTAAAGTAGAATTACAGTCAATTAGAAAAAGACGTACTTCACTTTTTATTGAAAGGCAAATACTTACCTACTGACGTATAATTGATTATTCCGGAGCAAACTAATCCACTATTTCGGCAATGTGAGCCACTTGTTGAAGCGAAGGTTTAATGCGGTGTAAGACGAAAAGAAATGCTCGATATGGATCAGGTCACACACTAAATAATGAAAGGAATTATAACCCCGATGCGATGAGTGAAGGAAGAAAACTAGCCATCTTGTGTTTTTATTCATAAATTCTGGATATTGGTTTTGTGTTTATATGAATTTTTGCAAGTTAATAATACTTAACTCAGAACAATCTGTAAAAATTCTGTGTAATTTTGCACCGTTGTTTAAACAACCATTACATACACAACAATATGACTTATTTACAAAACGATGAACTTTTTGATATTCTTATCGGCAAAGTATCGTCAGCCATAAATCGTACATTTTTAAGGGCTTTTGCAACCGAAGGTATCGATATTACTACTGAGCAATGGTCGGTTTTGGCTTGTTTGTGGAAAACCGATGGCATTACCCAACAGGATTTATGTAATCTGACTTCCAAGGATAAACCTAGTATGACTCGTTTGATTGATAAACTTGAATGCAGTAAACTGGTTAACCGTATTTCGAGTTTAACTGACAGGCGTATAAATTTAATTCAACTCACTGAAACTGGAACAAATCTTGAAGTAAAAGCGACCGATATTGTACAAGCTATTGTGGCTAAAACTCTCAGTAATATCAGCGATGAAGAGCTTAGTACAAGCCGAAATGTGTTGAAAAAAATTATGACAAATCTCAAATGATTTTTTTTTATCCATATAGTTGCATATACAACTATGTTTAATTCCTGATTTTTTTTTAATCATATAGTTGTATATGCAACTATAAAATAGTATTAGTTTAATTTTTTTTGTATGAAGAAACAATTTTATCTCACAATTGCAATTTTGATAAGTACGCAATTGTATTCGCAACAGAAAATAAGTATTGAAGAATGCCGGCAAATGGCTTTGTCGAAGAACAAAGGGTTGGAAATGACCAAGGAAACTTTAAAAGCTGCACGTCAATTGAAAGCATCTGCTTTTACTCAGTTTTTACCAAATTTTTCCGCAAACGCTACTTATGCATGGAATGAAAAAAATCTTTCCTTACTTTCCGAAGATGGTTTGTTGCCCGTAGGTTCTAGAATGACAGATGGTTCATTCGGCTTTACAGCGGATCAAATTTCAAATGGTTGGACGCTCATTAACGGTGCGCCTTTTCCTTTGGATGCTAACAAAATGCCTTTCAATCCTAAAACAAATCCTGAGAAAATTCAGTGGAAAGGTTACGCACTTTTACCGAAAGAATCAATGGAATTTGACATTCATTCTGTTTATGTAGGTACGATTGGTTTTGTACAACCAGTATTTATGGGTGCTAAAATAAAGGAACTTTATAAAATTTCGAAATATGGTGTGAATTTGGCAGAGGCTCAGTATCAGAATAAATCTACCGAATTGTTAATTGAAGTAGATGAGGCATATTGGAGAATTATTTCTGTTGAAAATAAGGTTAAACTGGCGAAAGATTATATCAGCTTGTTACAAAAACTTCATTCAAATGTTGAAATAATGATTGAAGAAGGAGTTGCCACAAGAGCCGATTTGCTAAAAGTAAAGGTAAAACTAAATGAAGCTGAAGTTTCGTTGTCAAAAGCCGAAGATGGTTACAATCTTTCAAAAATGGTGCTGAACCAACTTTGTGGATTGGAATTGGACAAAGAATATGAACTTTCAGATGCTGATTTAGATGCCGAATTTGAGCAGACAAAATTAATCCCTGTAAAACAAGCTGTTGAAAATCGTCCAGAAGTAAAAGCATTGACACAATTTGAGAATATTGCCAAATCGAACGAAAAAATAATGTTTTCACGTTTTTTGCCCAATGTCGTTCTTGCTGGAAATTATATTGTTTCAAATCCAAATTCTTTTGATGGTTTTAAAAATGAATTTGGTGGCATGTTTTCGGTAGGAGTAGTTGCCAACGTTCCTCTTTTTCATTTTGGCGATAGAGTTCACACATTGAATGCTGCGAAATCGCAGAGTAAAATAGCCAGTTTGCAATTGGAAGAAGTGAAAGAAAAATTGGAATTGCAGATTAAGCAAAGTGCTTATAAAATGTCGGAAAGCTTGAAAAAGAAAACCGCAGCCGAACGAAATGTAGAACAGGCCAATGAGAACTTACGATACGCAACGGAAGGATTCGATGCTGGTGTAATTCCATCCACCGATTTGATGGGAGCACAAACAGCTTGGTTGTCAGCTAAATCAGAGAATGTTGATGCCGAAATAGAACTGCGTTTGTGTAATCTATATCTTGCAAAATCTCTTGGAACTCTTACCGTACCACAAAATAATAACAATAAGTAATATAAATAAAAAAGATATATTTTAAAAATTTTACAGCGATGAAAAGTAAAAATAGAGATTTAAGAACAGGATTATTCTCCTTGATTATAGTAATGGTTTTGATATTTGTGGTAGGTTTAATTGTAAACAAACCTGAACCAGTAATTATTC
>JBBRHJ010000379.1:0-2692 GCA_038222885.1 Bacteroidales bacterium
AAACGCTGCACCAGCTGGCAGTAAACTGAACCATTATAATCTTACCTCTGTTTTCCGATAATTTAAACCTCTTACCGTCAGTGGTTGTAACAGTGAAATCCGGAGCCATTTGCCCCACTTTTACTATATAACCACGGTCGTCATCCTGTGAATAGATGTTTGTGCTAATAAGCAAGAGTGGCATAAAAAGTAAATTTACGAGAGTTCTTGTAATGTTCATTGGTTTTTATGATTAAACAGTTGTTTTTTTGATACTTTAAAGGTATATTTTTTTTGGAAGAAATAGCTGACAAAAACGGTTAAAATTGATATAATAATATTGGAAATTGAAGGGTAAACGTTCAGACCGTCGACCAATAACTTTAAACCGGCATAATTGATCACTATATTTATCATAAAAACAACCAGATACCTAAACATCTGAACATGCCCGCGTAAATACGAAACAGAGAAGGTTACATATTTCTGCAATAGAAATCCAGAAAGAAATACTATTGGGAACTTGAATCCAAAGGTTGCAATATGAGAGCTGATTGTTACAAAACCAAGGTTCAACATTCGATGCTGAAGGATAAAATTGTAGATGAAAAAATAGAGAACCCAGTCGAAGAGCAAATTTGCAGCACCGGTTACGCCATACCTGAAAAATTGCAAGGACATATATTTGCTGCATAGCGGATAAAATATGTCGATGGCGGCCCGTATCATACGACCGATGGTTTCGAAAGTATTTCTCATCTAAAGATTTTGCGGGTTATCGTGCTTAACTTCCACAAAAATATACATATTTGATTGGATAATCAAATGGGTACATGGGGACGCACATTGTGTACCCAGGGTACATGGGGACGCACATTGTGTACCCAAATGATTGTGATTAGAATCTGCGACGATTTCCGTTAGCCTGACCTCTGCTAGTACTGTTAATCCTGTTCATCGGATAAAACCGCTGATGACGGCTGGCACGCATAAACATAATCCGCCTATTTTGAAATCTTTTGATAGCCATTCTTTTGATTTTCATTTTCTGCTGGTCGGTAAGTGAGGTTTTTAGGGCATTGCGCTGATCCTTGATACTCTCCCTGTTTGCCTTAATCATCTTTACCTGACCATCGGTCAAAGATGCTCTGAAGGCTTTCTCTCTATCTGCTTTGATTAATTTTGGATTTGTCAGTATATCTAGCTGACTTTTTGAAAATGTTGCTTTGAATGCTTTTCTGAACTCGATTTGCTTTGCACGGTTTGCCTTAATAATTGCAGCCTGCTCGGTTGTGAAAATTTTTGTTCTCTCGCCGCGAGCGGCATTCTTAACTTTTATTTCTTGTGCATAGGTGGTTGACAAAGAGATAATCACCCCGATGAATAATACAGAAATAACTTGTCTAATAATATGTTTCATATAATTTTGATTTAATGTTATGAACTATGCTTATTAGAGTCCGGCTTGAGCACAAAGTTAAATCGCAGGAAGAGATTTTCACTGAATGGCTTATTGCTTTTGTTATTTGTGACGTCTTGGGTGAAAGTGCTCCGCCTGCAAAACACTTAAGTGTAACTGCCTATCTATCTGCACTTGCCAATAACTTCTACGAAGTACTTCGTAGAAGTTATTGGCAAAACCTGTATACCAATTAGTTAAGGATCCTTCTTTTTTCAGACAGCTACCCCAACCGCAACATCCCGCACAATTAGTTGTGCTGTTACCATGCGCCGAGGCTGCACCTACTACATGTTTTTTAAAAGATTGACATAAAGCGACATCCAGTACTTTGGCTGTTATTTACTATTCCAAGCTGTTAACCTTTTATGTGGCGCAGCTTCGGCGAGAAAACCTTACACTGCAGTGTTAAAAAAATTGCCATTCCAATTACCATGCCGATGGGTAGTGCAACTCCCAGAAAACTAACGTTGTCAATAGCGGTTCCGAATGCTATTCCCAGAGGCACACCAAAAGCCGACATACCAACAGCCATCCAGAAGTTCCGGTAATGATTGATCGGGACCAACTGGAGTTCTTTTTCAATTAATGTCAGAATTCTGCCCCGGGTCTTTCCTGTTTGTTTTGACAACTCTTGAAGAGTTACGGAAAATGAGTTGGTATTCTCAATATCTGCATTGATTACAGAGATTATACTTTCTGGAATTTCCTTCTTTGTCAATTTTTTATTTTGGCCACTATTAAGGTCTTTGATTGAGCTCTTTTAGATTTATAAGGCAATAGGATTATATTTACAAAGTTACAAACTTTGATGTATTTTCCATAACGACACAAAGGGAGAGTAGAGAAATCAGCAAAAATTGTAAAATTACGACATCATTCATACCCCTATATGCATAATAAAATTATACATAATGATATTATGCATTCAAGAATTTTTTATATTTGCAAAAGAATAGCTATTAATATCATATACAGCTAGTTACTTCTATAGGAAATAATTAATATTTACAATCACGGGTGTAATTTTGAATGACAGTCTGCCAAAGTTTCACACATAATCGAATTCTTAAAACTAAGCTAAGTTATTCACTTGGACCGATATTGTGCAATAAACACATCACTATTAACTTGTTATTTATCATGCAGTTGCTAAAAGTAAAGAGAGCACAGCCCTCTTTACTTTTAGCAACTATCTGTTTTACAGGCAGATGATGGAGTGTGACGGAAAGAAAATCTAACGGCTACTTGGGG
>JBBRHJ010000380.1:0-2606 GCA_038222885.1 Bacteroidales bacterium
GTTTGTGTGGTTTATCAAGCAAAAACATTTAATACCCGAAAGGATATTTCAATTATCCGAACTTGACAATTTACTCAAGCATTTCGACCCACATAGCAAAGAATCAGGCAATTATTACAATGCCATACTTCAAAACTTATTTTTTGGTACGCTTAACAAGCCCATTGCCGAACGTGATTTTGCTTCATCGGGTTCGTTTCAAGGAAAAAACGAACATTACGGCATAAAAACTCTGTTTCGCAATGCCAACGAAGGCTCTTGGTTTAAGACAGAAAACAAAGAAATATTACAATTATTTAGTTCAGTTCCATTTCTGAATGGAGGACTTTTTGAGTGCTTGGACAAAGAAGATGCCAAAGGAAAAGTATTTTATTACGATGGTTTCAGCCGTGCACACGGACGACAGAAAAGAGCCTTTTTGCCTAATTGTCTTTTCTTCGACAAAGAAAAAGGAATTATTCCATTGCTCGAAAAGTACAACTTCACTGTAGAAGAAAATAGCCCCAACGATGTAGAAGTGGCACTCGACCCTGAATTATTGGGCAAAGTGTTTGAAAACCTATTGGGTGCGTTCAATCCTGAAACCAATGAAACTGCGCGAAAACAATCGGGTTCGTTCTATACTCCTCGGGAAATTGTGAACTATATGGTGGACGAAAGCATGATAGCCTATTTGAATAACGCCTGCCCTGAACTTGAAGAAGAAACCATACGACTACTTTTTACACAGGACGATTTGCCTGAAACACTTCAGAATGCAACCAACCAACGAAATAAATTAGTTGCAGCCATCAAAGCCGCTAAAATGCTCGATCCTGCATGCGGCTCGGGAGCTTTCCCTATGGGTATGCTCAACCGCATGCTAACTCTTATTTTGAAGTTATCACCACTTGATATTTCTGTTTATGAAACTAAGCTATATTTGATTGAAAACTGTATTTATGGTATCGATATTCAGACTATAGCTGTCCAAATCACCAAACTACGCTTCTTTATTTCGTTGATTTGTGAACAAGTGCCGAATGAGAATCAGGAAGATAATTATGGAATTGTTGCCCTACCCAACCTGGAGACCAACTTTGTAGCTGCCAATACATTAATTGGATTAGCCAAAAAACCGTCGATGGGTAATTTGTTTGAAAATCCAGATATAGAGCCGACTAAAAAAGCATTGAAAGAGATACGGCATAAACATTTCTCAGCCACTAATGCACAACAAAAAAAGGAATATCGAAAGCAAGATGAATTGTTGCGTGAAAAATTAGCAAAATTATTAGAAGAAAATGCTGACTATTCACCCGAAAATGCCCATCAATTAGCTGATTGGAATCCTTACGACCAAAATGCATCTTCCTCCTTTTTTGATGCTGAGTGGATGTTTGGTATTAAAAATGGGTTTGATTTGGTTATTGGGAATCCGCCGTATATTACAATAGCATTAGGAAAAAAACAAAAAATTTTTACAGATGATCAGGTTGGAATTTATAAAAAAATATTCCATGATGTTTTTGAGTATAAAGCTAACATTTACGCTTTCTTCATTTCAAAAGGTAAAGAAGTATTAAATATCAATGGCAATTTAAGCTACATTATACCAAATACGTTGTTACAAAATTCCACATTTAGTAAAACAAGAAAGTTGCTTCTTGACGAAACAAAATTATTATATTTGATTGATTTAAGATTAAAGGTATTTGACTCAGCTGAAATTGGTGGCAATTTAATTTTAGGTTTTCAAAATCTAACAAGTGAGAGTGTTAATGTTAAATGCCAAACTATTGGTAATATTGAATCTTTAAACTCTTCTGAAATACAACTAATATCAACTGAAAATTTCTCGAAAAACGATGAGTATAAATTTAAGTTTAATATTGATGAAACTAATTCTGTACGGAAATTTTATATTAATTCTATTCCGTTAGGAGAAATAGTTACTATTTATCAAGGTATAATAACAGGTGACAATAAAAAGTTCTTATCAAATGAAAAGGAGACTGAATTACATAAACCTATTTTAAGAGGTAGGGATATTGAAAATTATTGCTATAATTATAATGGTAATTATGTTTTGTTTGATAAAGAGCAATTGTGGAGCAATACTAATGAAAAACTATTTTATGCCAATGAAAAGCTTATAAATAGGCAAACAGGAGATAGATTAGTTGCTTCATACGATGATAAGCAATTTCTCTCATTAGATAGCACACATATTCAGGTTTTAAAAAATGAAAATTTTATTCTAAAGTATATTTTAGCTCTATTTAATTCTAAGCTTATAAATCATTGGTATAAAATAGAAATTAGTGAAAAAGGTAGAGTTTTTGCACAAGTTAAAACGATTTACTTAAAGAAAATTCCTATTAAAATTGCAAAAAAAGAAATACAAGAACGATTTGTTGAATTAGTAAATCATATTATTAATTTAAGTGCAATAGGTATCAAAGAGAAAGCCGGAAAATTGCAGCAACAAATCGACAACCTCGTTTACAAACTCTACAACTTAACTTACGAAGAAGTAAAAGTAATAGAGCCCGATATAGAGCAGCGGCTGAGTGAGGCGGAGTATAATGAGATAAGTTTGGAGTAAGTATTTTTCAGACCTAACA
>JBBRHJ010000381.1:0-2596 GCA_038222885.1 Bacteroidales bacterium
AGCCTCCAACTCTCGAAAGCCGAAACATTCGAAAATGGAGACTTCAAGCTGATGTTTAATCAAGGAGGCCTATAATTTCAAGAGACAGGCCTCCTAAAAACTTTACAAAGTTATGAATTTAATAAGTAAATTAAGATTTTCCAAATCAATAGCCACTATAGTTGGTTTGGTATGTATTGCTGTAAGTTGTTTTGTTTTTCAGGGATGTGAGAAAGAAGAAACAAATTCTATCAATACTATGGATATAACAAAATCCGTTGAATTTGAAGAATATATTGCAGCAAATATTGAATTGGTTTCAGCATTTCAAAGAGCAAAAGTAATTTTAAAAGATAAAAATGTTAGTAGCCCTGTGAGAATAGGAGTTTCACCTGAAGGAATAACCTATAGAACTTTCCCTTTTAAGATTAATCAGAATTTGCTTAAAAATGTTACTACTAAGAGTAAAGTTTTTCTTAAAAAATATCCTTTCTACAAAAATTACAACAAATTGAATAAAAAGGAGATGATCATAACTGCTATTACGTCTTCTAAGAAACTTAATGATCGCCTTTATTCAAAAGGTATCGATATTAATACAAAACAACTGGTAAGGCTGAAATCTGGAGGCATTGAAGATGGATTATGTGGAATATATAACTACAGCGATTATATTAACGCTTTATCGGATGCTATGTGCTATTCAGATACATATCTTGACGAGTGTAGCGGATATGTATTTAGTGACGGAACGGCTGTACTCTTTATTAATTTCAATGCCACTCATTCTTCATCAAGTTATCCGGGGCCAGTAGTTAATTATTGTATTGATGGTGCAGATGTTTCAGTTTACAATGGGAATGTCATTGAATCAACATACCATACTCATTTTAACTCGGAGAGATTTTCTGGCACGGACTATAACACTCAATCAAACTATTTTCCCAATTCAACATTAATTATTTTATATAATGACAATATATATGAATACAACTATGAATACGGTTATTTTATACCTTAGAAAAACAATATTTCATAATAAGGTCGCCTGTTTTTTAATCTTTTTTATTGTCGCTGAATGGGGTTATAGTCAATCTGGCAAAAAGCCAGTTGACCTCAGTTTGCTATATAGATCAGAATTAAAAGCTCATTTATTTCCACAAGTTGATACATTGAAGATAAAAGAAGTTGTTCTGTTTTTAGCAGAACCATCGTCTAATCCAGAGTATTCAATTAGAGTTATAGATATTGACAATCAGTCATTTATTGAAGGACGTTTACTTGAAAAAAGTCTTTGGAATGAATTATTTCAACATTTAAAAGGACAAAATGACAAACCATTGTCTCTCAATGTTAGTTTTTTTTCGATTCCTGTAAGCAAAGAATTCAAAAATAGTATGATGAAAGCTTTTACTAACATTATTCACAATAAAAAATTCGAAAATGATATGCCTGTCGATGGAATTACATATCAATTTTGGATATTTGATAAAAAAGAAAGAATTCGGTCTGTCGAAGTGAATACACCAGAGACTGGCACTATTGAAGATAGTTTAGCAATTCTTTGTTCTTGCATGGTTAATGATTTAAAGAGTCAATCATTCGATGAGTTAAAATATATAGACAGACTCAAATGATTTTGTCTTATTGTCTCATCGCAGTAAAGCGATTAACGATTAATATGCTCATGCGATTTTGGGTTATTACAATTTTTACCGGAAGTGTATTTATCACTTCCGGTAAATTTGTAAATGCAACGAATACACCAAAGTTTTACTTTGTTGTTGCAACATTACTGGTCGTTGCGGCAATTACTGCAATACACAAGAATCAGATAAGCCTTGGCGTTTTCTCGAGTAGAACAATCCTTTGGGGCATAAATATTATTTGCTTTCTGCAAGCATGTTACGGACTTATTCAGTTTGTGGGTTGGCTGCCATCTAACCATTCAAAATTTGCAATTACGGGTAGCTTTGACAATCCTGCTGGTTTTACAGCCGTTTTGGCAATAGGATTTCCTATTGGCTTGTTTTTACTGGCAATGGGGAAAAAAGTTGAGAGATATTTGGCAGCCTCAGGTTTATTGGTAATTGCGCTAGCTGTATTTCTTGCCGAAGCAAGGACTGGCATATTGTCAATAATATTTTCATCATTGGCATTCTTTCTGTTTCAAACAAAGATTATTAGCAAATTTCAGCAGTTAAAATATTATAAGTTGCTATCAGTCTTGATTCTGGGGTTACTTGTGAGTGGAGCTTCCATTCTTTATCAGCAGAAAAAAGATTCTGCAAACGGTAGGTTACTGATTTGGAAAGTTTCATCTGGGATGATAAAAGACAAACCTGTTTTTGGTTATGGCTATGGATCGTTTCAAGCAAAATATATGGATTATCAAGCTGAATATTTCAAAAACAATCCCAATTCAAAATTTGAACTTCTTGCCGATAATGTAAAGCACCCCTTCAATGAATTTATTAAGGTGGCTGTAGAATTTGGGATGATTGGATTGGTAATATTCCTTTTATTTATTTTGTTCGTTTTGTGGAAAATAATAAAATCAGAGCATAAGAATAAAGGGCTTGTTTTAAGTGGGCTGGTTGCTTTTCTAGTACTTGCA
>JBBRHJ010000382.1:0-2574 GCA_038222885.1 Bacteroidales bacterium
CCACATTAGCTGTGGTTGCATCCAATCGTGCCATGATAGCAGTACTTTCTATGGGCTGTATAGATTCAAGTCCTTGACCTTCCTTTGCCAACGGAGTATCAGCACTTCCTGGCAAGATAATGACAAGTTTATCTCCAATTATTCCATCGGAACCCAGTGTAACTTTACAGTCGGATTTAATAAATTGCCAAACGTCCGTTTTGATTATCAGATCAACTCTTACAGTCGTATCATTTTCAAAAGTTATGTTTTCAACTGAACCAACATTGATTCCTGAAAAACGAATATTGCTGCCAACCTGTAATCCACTTACATTCGAAAAAGTGGTTGTAAGTTTAAAAACTGGAACAAATAAGTTCTTTTGTTTCCCAATTACAAAAATGGTGAGTATAAAAAGAACTAACCCTCCTGCAACAAAAAATCCCAATCGGGCTTTAAATTTTTGAGTATGAATATCCATGTCGCTAAATTACCGTTTAGTAATAATGTAAGTGTTACATAACTATTGATAAAAATTACATAATTCACTCATTAATAATTGCAATAAGAATGGATAGTGTTATAATCTCATCTTGGAGGATAAAATAAAATAATAATCTGCAGCACTTATCTCTGAAGAGGAGGAGTTGATCAGCATTGAATATAATCAGTTACTGAAGAACGAGATGTGGAATATTCAATGCCAGCATAATAGTAAATTAGTCCATCGTCAGAAGCTTTAAACTTTAGCTTCTGATTTCCATTTTTGTCAAAACATTTCTCAAATTTAAAATCTCGTTAATGCAAAGCACCATGCCCAAATATAATTTCATCTCTTGTTGGATTTCGCCAATAACTAATTGTTTCCGTTTTATTGACCACTTGCGAAATATTTATCATTACTTTTTCTTTTTAATTTTTCCTGTTGTAAATAAATTTGCTGTGTACTTTTCATACAGCTCAAACAAAAATTCTATCCTTTTTTCTTCGTTAATAAATAGCTGTGGTCGATAGGCTTTATCTACAGCTTTATCTAATTCTAAATGGGCTTTAACAAGTTTAGGAGGCATTTTCCCAATCTCGTACAATTGTGCTAAAGTATTGTCTTTATATTCATTACGAACATCTAACATTTGCTGTGTTGCATATTCAATTGCTTCTATCTGATTTTTTGTAATTGCTTCTGGCCATGGAAAATTATTGTAAACTATCTCATTTGAATATCTATAACGACTCTCAAGCCTTCCACATACAGAATTAACCCATGCCATGTGCATTGAAGATTGAAGTACTCCCAAATGATAATATGATGCATTTAGAACTGAAAGGCAAGTGTCACCAACTATAAAGTCGGATGAAAACATAGCCATAGGTATTACTTTTCGATGTTCAGATGATACTCTTGGAATTAAAATATAATCATTTTCAGGTTGTCTAATTTCACCAAAGAGCATTGGAAATAATGATAATTTACGAGTTGCTTCTCTTGAACTATCATTTCTAAGTTTTTCAACAGCCTTAATTCTCGCATCAGTTAAAGGCATTGATTGTAAATCTTTTGGATCATAATTATTATAAAACCAAAGACACCATTTGTTTTTAGCATTTAGAAATTCTTGAGCACCAATAAAAGGCTTTAAGTATTTTGAAGAAAGTTGTTCTGATTCTTTAAATGCCTCTACATCAATGTCATCAACAATTAAATTTCCACCATCATTTGGCATACTACCAAATGAAATTTCCGGTACTTCACATATTGGTTTTCTTCTTTTTGAGATTAGAATATCCTTAGCATCAACCAAATAAGGGTTGATATTTTTTGCTTTTATTCCATGCGCTTCGCCTTTTATATCCTCGTATTCAAAAATCGATTTATTATTCGTATCGAAGTTTGCAAATCCAATTATCACACAATAAACGGCTGCATTTCCTTTCGCTTCATTACTCCATTTAAAAGTTCGATGTGCAAAGTGAATTTTAATACCATACATATTCAATAGAACATTCCACAATATGCCAACTTGTTCGCCCTGTGTTATAGAATTGGTTGAAACAAAAGCACATTTAGTTTGTGTATTTTGAATGAGTTTGGCTGACTTAACATACCAAGCTGTCACATAATCCAATACTCCCGAACCAGCAATATTACCAAACTCTTTGGTTACTTCATCACGCTGAAACTGGGTCATTATTTTAGAACCAATAAACGGTGGATTGCCTAATATATAGTCGAATGAATTTCTAATATGAATACTTTCATGAGTTGAAGTTGTTCGTTCATCAATTATAGTCAGGTTAGCCGTTTTGATATTTACTGTTGTATATTCGGGTGTTGGCTCGTTTAAAGTAATAGTTGTATTATTTGCTATAATATCAATAACATCAGTCTTTAACAAACTTTTCCAATCAATTTGCAATGCGTTTCCGTGGATAATTTTAGCCGACTTTTTCAATGGAAGCCGCACAAAATATTGTCCAAATTCATTGCTAATTTGCATATTCATTTGGTGATCGATAAGCCACATGGCTACCTCGGCAATGCGTGCAGGAAACTCTTCATATTCAATTCCATACATCATATCAACATCAAGCCAA
>JBBRHJ010000383.1:0-2540 GCA_038222885.1 Bacteroidales bacterium
AGGGCGTCAGCTTGTTGAGTATGGTAGCTACAACAAATTCGCAAAAACCATGAATCTTAAAAAGGAAGCTGAAATAAAAGGCTATTGGGTCAAGAAAAATTGGATTTTGGTTGATTTGATAAAACTCATAATAGGTGCCATCATTGGTATTTTATTCACACTTATCTTGCAACATTTAAAATGAGGTAATTATGAAAAACGTTCTTTTGACCATCTCCATCCTGCTTATCAGCTTTTGTGCGATGTCACAGCTTAAATCAAATTATGTGAAAGGATTTGAGGTGGGATTTGAAGAAGGATATTGTTACAATAGACCAGCTGTGTCTATCTGTTCGTATCCAATAATATTATATCCTCCTTTTCCAAGGCTTAACGAAAGTAGTGACAACTATACGCAAGGTTACAATAGGGGTTTTCAATATGGGCTAGATTTAAAAAGAAGCAAAGAAGCTTTAAACGAGGCCGATATGAATCTTAAGCGACAGGAAGTGAAATTTAATGGTTACGTTTCTCAAAATCCAGTCAATGCAATGGCTGCTGTCGGCATGAGGATGCAAGCGAAATATGATGCAAGAAAAGATTGGATTCAACAAAGGATTGATGGTTTGGCTGAATTGAAAAATAGTTTATTTAATGATCAAACTTTACCAAGTAGTATTAATGCAAAATCAACAAATGAAGCTCATTGGCGAAAAGTAAAAGACTATGTTAGTTCAATTAGTGGTTACGATTTCGCTGATGATTATCAATTTAATTCTATACAAAGTAACTTTAATAGAATCGAGAAATATCTCTACGAATCATATAATGAGATTATTAGAAACTATCATCCAGTGAAAGTTGCTCAAGAATCTAAATCTGAAGTTGTCGAGCCACCTTTAACTCCATCCAAAGATGCGAATACATATTTCCAAAAAGCGATTGAAGAATGGAGAAAAAATAATCCCCAAACCGCTCTTGAAAACATTAATAACTCAATTGAACTAGATCCTAATAATCCTAATTCTTATGGATTTCGTGGCTGGATTTATCAATATGGAATAAGAAATTATGATAAAGCTGTTGAAGATTTTACAAAACAAATCCAGATGCAACCAGATAACTCAAAAGCATATTTTAATAGGGGTATGGTTTTACATGACATGGATAAAAATATGGAAGCATTAAAGGATTTTACGAAATGTATAAATTTAGATACTGAGAATACTAATGCGTATTTTCTTAGAGGTTTAATCAAATCTAGGTTTAATGATAGGAATGGGGCAATTTCAGATTATGATGAAATAATTAAACGAGAAAAAACAGCTAAACCCGAAAATTATAAAATGGGAACTGTTTATAATAATAAAGGTTACTGCCTAATTGAGCTGGGAAAACTTGATGAATCTCTACCATATCTTAATAAGGCACTTGAATTGGAACCTAACGAAAGTTATATTTGGGGCTCTAGAGGCGAATTTTATTATAAAAAGGGAGATTATAAATCATGCATTATGGATATGACAAAAGCTATTGAAGTATCAGACAAAACTGAGGCAGGCGACAGTGACAATGCAGGTTGGTCATATTATTTAAGAGGGTTATCAAAAATAAAACTTGGTCAAAAACAAGATGGTTGCAAAGACTTGTCAAAGGCAGGTGAATTAGGTACTAGTGAAGCTTATAAAGCCATTTCTGAAAATTGCAAATAGTAAATTAAGTTACTCGAACGTAACTTTCAATTCAACATGGCACGAAAACCAATAAATAATTCAAGTATCTAATAATATAATCTAAATGCAAATTTGCTAAAAACAAAACTTAATCTAATCAATGGGCACCATGCAAATAATATTTCAAGCTTCAAAGCAAAAATGCTTTTTCGTCTACCAAAGAACGACACAGCAAGAAGTCTACGACGCATTAGACGGAAAATTAATTGAACTTGCATCAAGATTATCAGCCTTGATTTCCTCTGAGTCATTTGTAATTATTACAAACCCTAATGTCGGGCCTGACGATTTTTTACCTACAAGTTTTCAAACTTGTAAGACAATGAACCTAATTTTCAGGTGCTTTGACAAAAGGATAGGTGGCAATTATACTCGTGAAGAAACGATTCCAATTTCTCTCTGGTTTGATACAATAATCGACAAAGAATTTATTGACAAATTAAATGAAGATCAATATATTAATCTAGAGCCAAGTATTTGTGGGCTTTTGGACACTTTAATTAAAGTCTAATCCAAGTGTGGCAATATGAACCCGACAAAATCCATGAAAAAGAAGGCACTAGGCGCTAACAGCAAAATACCCGCAAGTCGGGTTTCGGTGCTTCGTGGACAGAAAATTAGTAAATTGAAAAGCAAATCTTCGTAGGAAGTTCATCGGGAAACTCCCGCCCTGCGTGTATTTGCGAGACGTGTGTGTCTTGAATCAAATCCAGAAAATCGGATAAGAATGCTGTACAAAAGATGGAAGACCTTTAGCGATGATAAAACGAAAGCCGAAGCCGAGCGAACTGAGCTGGGGAATCATTAGCATCAATAAAGGAACTGGAC
>JBBRHJ010000384.1:0-2503 GCA_038222885.1 Bacteroidales bacterium
TTCGAGCGAAATCTTTTTGATATTGCCATTCAACGCATAATAAACTTTGTTTTGAGCGTAAGGATACAGATTGTTTTTCTTATCAACAGCATCAGAAGTCAAGATAAAATTAGCTTCGAACCCAGCTTCTGCATTTAATATATGAAGTGAATTTGACAGTTTTATAGCTTGTGATGCCGTTTCAAAACTGGTTCTTTTCACTTCCTTCCCGTTTTTATAAGCCACCGCTTCTATTTTTCCTTCTTCGTAAGGCACCATCCATTCACATTGCATTTCGTTCCACACGGTACCAGACTTGTCTTTTCCCAACGATTTGCCGTTTAAAAACAGCTCTACTTCGTCGGTATTTGAATAAACCCAAACAGGAATAAGCGTTCCTTTTGTCATGCGTGGGTGCGTCCATGTTGGCAATATGTGAACCATGGGTTCTGTGGTCCATTGGCTTTGGTAGAAATAGTACAAATCTTTTTCAAAACCAGCCACATCTATTGCTCCACCCATAAATAGGTTGAAAGGCAAACCACCATGAGCTAGCCCTGCTTCTCCATAATAATCAAAACCAGTCCATCGGAAATTTCCGCTATGCCAAGGATTATCTCGTACTACTTCCCAGTTTTTACGTGCTGATATACGCACAGTTGCATTATCGTAGGATGAATTAAACCTGTTTTTTTTATTATTCCAAATCTTTGGATCGCTCCATTCATAAAAGAAAATTTCTTTTTCAGTAAGATTTGGTAAAGGGTATGTTCCAGCCAATTCACTGTCACGCCACCAAGTTTGGGTGCGATAATAACCACGCGTTTGCCAAGTATGAGGTGCTTCTGTAGACATAAATGCTTTGTCGAAACGCTTATTTTCAATAAAAGTTTTAGTTTCGGAGCCGCCATTTATACCCGCTACTTGCATGTCGTCGGTATTCCCTGAACCGGAAGTAATTAAGCGGGTAGGATCTAATTTATTGCAAAACTTAACCAATTCAGTAGCAATGTCGCCATGCGTTTCGTTACCCAAACTCCAAACAAAGACCGATGGATGATTTCGGTCGCGGGTAATCCACTCCCTAATATCGCGTTGCCACCATTCGTTAAAAGCTTGAGCACCGTAATCGTGAAGAGCTTTCTTTCCCCAACCATCAAAAATCTCGTCCATAACCAACAGACCAATTTCGTCGCAAATATCGTAAAACATGGGCGGATAAGGATTGTGTGAAGAACGAATGGCGTTGATACCCATATTTTTTAGTAATTGCAATTTCCAACGCAACATCGGTTTAGTCCATGCTCCACCTACCGGACCACCTTCCCAATGCTCACAAACACCTTTCAGTTTTATGTTTTCAGCATTCAACCAAAATCCGGTTTCCGTTTTCCATTCAACAGTTCTAAATCCAAAGTTGGTTTTCAGCACATCAAGCACTTTATTTCCTTCCATTAATTCGGTAACAAGTGTATATAAAGTTGGAGATTCGGGACTCCACAACTGAGGATTACTAATCTGCATAGATGTAGTTAAAGTAACTTTGGTATCTTTAACCGCAACAGTTGATGATTTAAGTACTTTTCCCGTTGCTGACAACACAGTTGTTTTAATCAAGGTGTTTTTTGAAGAAGATGAAATTTTAGTTAGCTTAACTTCAATATTTACAGTGGCTTTGTCCTTATTGATGTTTGGGGTAGTAATATAAATTCCATTGGGCGAAATATGTAGAGGATTTACTTCTATCAATTTTACTGGAGCGTAAATTCCACAAGGGTGATACCAACGTGCTGAAGGTTCTAATGAATTATCAACACGCACAGCCAAGCTATTTTCGCCCACCTTCAACAATTTTGAAATATCATAGCGAAAACTAATATAACCATAAGGACGTTTTCCAAGTGCTACGCCATTAATCCACACTTCGCTGTTCATATACACCCCATCAAAATCGATATACACTGTTTTTTTTAGGCTTTCTTTTTTGATTTGAAAAGACTTGCGGTACCAACCAATGCCACCATCGTGATAACCACCACCTTGACCTTGATCTCCATCTTTTCTAATTCCTTTTTCAAAAGACCAATCGTGAGGAATATTTAACACTGACCAACTGGCATCATTGCAATTCATCTTCGAAAAAGAAGCATTATCTTCCAATATAAACTTCCAGTTTTTATTGAAATTAGTTTCGATGCGTTGTGCAAAAATGCTTGTTGACAACATTAAAAGACACAAGAATAGGTTTAATTGATTTTTCATATTATTTCTATTGTAAATTTCTTCCAGAAAAATATTGATTAATTGTAATTATTTATTCATTAACCCACTTTACAGTAATTCTGAAATAATTCACTGCTAATCAGTAGTTTGTGACTATCTGAATTCCGGTTTGAGCACTACAAATTTTTTCTTTGTAATAAGAGTCTATTAGTATTTTAGAGTATCATTGAGCCTATGTACTTTTTGGTTTGGATCTATGGAAGCTTTTATTATTAAACACTTTGATTTTTTTAACTGCTTA
>JBBRHJ010000385.1:0-2502 GCA_038222885.1 Bacteroidales bacterium
TACGTTCCTAATTTCCGCTCAAACAGCTAAACAACAAAACTTGAAAGCTGGCATTGTTTTACAAAAAACACAGAGTTTATATTGGGAAAACGGAGTCGGTTTTGATTATAGCTCAGCCAATATCTTAGACAATAAAATTCACTTTAAGGCTACATTCTTAAGCAGCCGTTTGGGAAGTGCATTCAACTCAAATGCCATAAAGCAAGACAATTTTATTGTCGGTGCTGATTGGAGATTCCTATCAAAAAAGGATTTACAGCTATTAGTTGGTTTAAATACTGGCGTTTTCAAAGCACATTACGATGATCCAATCTTCGATGACCTACCCAGTTCGGCCATCATGCTATCGGCTGAAACAGGCTTAGTTTATCAGTTTAAATTCCCATTATCGGCAATATTGACCGTGGGCTATAATTTACGAACTGGTGATGGAGCTACAATTCCAGGGACACTTTTTCCAGTATTTTATAAATTAGGTTTGTATTATAGTTTCTAAATCTAATACATTATTAAACAGATTATTATGAGATTTAAAACATACACTTTACTAATTGCAACTTTGATTCTATTTTCGTGCAATCCTACACCTGAAATCGATGATGTGAACATGCTCGATGGCAATCAGATTTTTGACCTTTCGCTTACGCAGCCTGAAAAGTATTTGGCCTCCGTTTATATGGCTAACCCTACAAATATTCAGAAAGTAATACCTATTATTATAGCGGCACATGGATATTCAGCAACTACTTTTGAATGGGATGAGTTGCGCGAATATGCTGACTCTGCAAAAACATTTAATGTGTCTCAAGTATTATTGGGCGGACATGGGCGTACTTATGCCGATTTTAAAAAAGCCACTTGGCAAGATTGGCAAAGTTCCATAATAGATGAGTATGTAAAACTGAGCGATATGGGGTTCAAAAACATTTATCTTGCTGGTTCGTCTACCGGAGCACCGCTCATTATCAACCTATTGAAAACAGATATTTTTGCAAAACATAAAGGCTTAAAAGCAATGTTTTTAATTGATCCTATCGTGATTTCGAGTAATAAATCCTTGACCATGGTTGGTTTGCTCGGTCCAGTGTTGGGCTATTCTTCTATCACATTGGTCGATGGCGAAAAAGGGAAATGGTATATTTATCGTCCGCAAGAAAGTCTGAATCAATTGATGGATTTAATTGACTTAACCCGTCGGCAGCTCCAAGAGGGAATTCTAATTTCGGGCGATTTAACGGTGAAAGTATATAAAAGCGAAATTGATGACAATGCTGAACCTGTTGGTGCGGTAATGATTAAAAAAGGTATTAAGTACGAACCTTCGTTGAATAAAACGATTGATGTGCAAATGATTCATTCTAACTTGCATGTTTTTACCCGACTAAGAGGTCGCGACAATATAAAACCCAGTGATGTTGCGAATCAACACAAGGCTTTTGTGGAAATGGAGAATGAAATGTTAAAGTCAACGATTAAATAATTATTTGATTTATTGAGCTTTATGCTCTAAAATCAGTTCTAATATGAAAGCTTTATTAAAAAGATTTATACCTGAACGTTTCAGAATTACGATACGATTGACATCATATAAAGTAAGTTCGATTTTCTATTTAGGGAATACTTATCGTTGCAATAGTTGTAATAAGAGTTTCAGAAAGTTGAAATCCTATGGTAAGACCAACAGAGCCAATGCTTGTTGTCCGTATTGCAATTCGCTGGAACGTGAACGATTGATGAAATTCTATTTCACGAACTATTTTCAGCAAGCGAAACCTCAAAAACTTTCTATACTTCATTTTGCACCCGAAAAGTCCTTAACACAATTTTTTAAATCCTTTCCAAGATTCAATTATTTTGGAGCTGACATCAATTCACTTTTAGCTGATTACCAAATAGATATTAGTAATATTGAATTTGAGAATGATAAGTTTGACATCATTATTTGTTCGCATGTTTTAGCCCATGTTCAGGATGAAAGAAAAGCAATAGAAGAGATGCGACGCGTGTTACATCCTGAAGGTTTTCTGTTGATACTGACTTACGTAGATGAGAAAAGACTAAAAACAGAAATTACAAACCCAGAAAATTCAAATTACATTCAGAACGACAAAGTATATCGTTATCATGGGCTTGATTTTGCTAATTATTTAGCCAGTTTTGAATTGGTTGTAGAAGAGTTTGATTATAAAAAAACCTTAGATAAATCTATCATTGAAAAATACTGTTTAGGACTTGAATCAAGAGAGAATTTTTACATTTGTCGTAAAAAAAGGTCATAACAAAATTAAACAAATTTCGACAAAAAAAAGTCTAATTGTACAAAGATAATAAGGGAAGACCGCTTGGGATTTTCTTTGCTACTAAGGGGTTGCACATATAAAAATAAGGGTTTTGGGGATATGTTTTAGCCCTATGTAGATTTTCAATTTATAAAGAAACTTTCTATAATGCGAATTCCTTATAAAGATCTTTGATATATAAATAATTGTTTTTTTAATATGC
>JBBRHJ010000386.1:0-2476 GCA_038222885.1 Bacteroidales bacterium
CATCAAAACCCAAAGAAAAACATAAGGCACTAATGTATTGATTAGCTGCCAAATACTACGCTTAATTGAAGGGTTTTTATAAGCAGAAATGAGCTTTAGTAGATATTTATTTTGTGAAGTATGGGTCATAAATTTGGTAATACTTTTGCAAATATAATTCAAAAACTATTTAGGTATTATATTGCCTATATTAATAATTGAGTAGCACTTAATTGCTTGAAATCAAAAAAATATTAGAAAATTTGGTTCTAATACTACTAAAAACTTGTATAATAGATTTTAACATCTATTCTTTCAATGTCTTGAATGAAATAATATGGAAGCTCACACCTATCCCGATGAATGCCAACATCAACCAAAGCCACCACCAGTCGGGCGACATATAAAAGGAAAATGCTAGTGTTGCCCATAAAAATAGGAGCGTGAAAACTTTATGACGCTTAGTAATTCCCTTTTTTTCACGGTAATTGAGGATATATGGACCCAAAATGCGATTGGTCATGAGTTTTTGGTTCAATTTCTCGGAAGAGCGTGTGAAACACCATGAGGCCAACAACAAAAATGGAGTTGTTGGTAAAAGCGGAATAAAAACGCCTGCAACGCCAATAAATGTAACAATGATACCGCTTACAACCAATACACCTCTTACAAAAGGTGAAACCGGGCGTTGCAATTTAGTCTCTTTATTACTATTTACTTCCATCAACAATTAGTTTATGTTTCTATTTTTCAGACAAATAAAAAGAGGGTTAATCCCTCAATTTATATATTTTTGAATACTACCTTAAATCCGCAAGAAGTTATTAACAAAAGCCGTTAAAACATTGTGTAAAAGTTATTTACACAATGTTTAACGGTTAAAAAAGTTCACCTATTTTAGTGCTGTAAAACCGTAAAAATAAGAACCTAACTTTTTCAGCGTGAAAATACAAAAATCTTCAAACAGCACAAGCCCTTTTTCAGGCATTTCTTTTGTAAATTATACATTTAATGAATGTGGATTAACGCAACTTGTTGATAATGAACTCGGAAAAAGAGTCAAGACTATAGGATATTCCTACAGCGACATAATCAGAAATCTAACAAACGTATTTTTGAGTGGAGGTAATTGTGCCGAAGATATTCAAACACATTTGGGCGTTCATCTAAAAGCTATACCTGATAATAATGTGCCAAGTGCTGATACAGTTTTGCGAGGCATAAAAGAACTATCTACTCCAAATACTACATATACATCTGTTCAAAACAATGATTATGAATTCAATATAAACGAAAAACTTAATAGTTTAAATATCAAGTCATTACTACTCAATAATCAATTACAGAGTGGTGTTTTGTATGATTTTGATTATGATAATCAAGTCATTTCAACTGAAAAATATGATACAAAACGTACCTACAAAAACGCTAAGGGATACTTCCCGGGTATAGCTACTATTGGTAATCGAGTTGTTTATGTCGAAAACCGGGACGGAAATGCTAACGTCAAATTTGAGCAAGCTGCTACCTTAGAGCGGGCTTATAGGTTGTTAAAAGAAAACGACATAAAAATTAGACGCTCCAGAATGGATGCAGGTTCTTATGCAAAGGATATTATTGAGGTAGTTGCATCAAATAGCGAATTATTTTATATCAGGGCTAATAAATGTGCAGAAATTACCCGACAAATTTCTGAAATAAAAGATTGGGAAACAGTGGAAATTAATTACAAAAAATACGAAGTTGCCTCTTTAAAATTCACACAATTTTTTGAGCAGAATAACTATCGGTTAATTATCATGCGTGAAAAAACTGATGATATTCAAATAGATATGTTTACGGGTGATACTTTTAAATATCGTTCAATTTTGACAAATGATTGGGTAAGCACCGAGAAAGAGGCAATAGAATATTACAATCACAGGGGCAGCAGCGAGAAAGTATTTGATGTGATGAACAATGATTTTGGATGGAAAAACCTGCCATGTTCATTTCTAAAAGAAAACGCAGCATACTTAATCATTACGGCTATGATTAAGAACTTTTACGATTTCTTTGTTGAAAAAGTATCCAAAATATTCAGCGATATACGACCTACAACAAGAATCAAGGGTTTTATATTCCGCTTTATTGCGGTAGCTGGAAAATGGATTACCACTGGTCGGCAAAAGGTGTTAAAACTATATTCCGACAAACCTTACGAGCTATTGTTAGTCTAAAAACACATCAATAAAATTTTTGTTAGTTACATAGGAAGGAGAACTATGCTCAAAAAATACCATAATGAAAACACGTATTATATTGTATATCATGTTATTATTGTTTTTTTACGAGATTGTCATTCAACTTTATCTTCAAAAACACACTCCTAAATTTATGCTGATGCTATAAGAAAGATATTCCGTATATCGTAAACAGAAATGACACGCTTTTTCTGCCAAAATTGTTGACTATTTATCGAAAATCTGAAGAATTTTTCTCAGAAAAGGTTTGATTG
>JBBRHJ010000387.1:0-2415 GCA_038222885.1 Bacteroidales bacterium
TTTTTACAATCGTGTCGATTATACTTTGCCGGCAACTTGTTCTTACTAAATTATGTTGATGTAATATTTCCTTGGCTTTCATGAATGCAACAACAAATCAAATGCAACAATGTTGCAAAGATAGAAATTTTTACACAAAAATCCTTCAATTAATACGTTCAGGAATGGGCGGAATATATTCACAGTTTGTAAAAACATCAATCGATTTCCGATACTACACACAAACCAGTAAAAAAGGCTGGGTAACGCGGTTTTACGCTGGAACCGGTTATTCCTACGGGAACTCAACCGTTATGCCTTATGTAGAACAATTTTACAGTGGCGGCTCGAATAGTTTGCGTGGTTTTACCGCCCGTGCCTTGTGGCCAGGAAGTTACAAACCCAAAGAATACAACGGGATAATCGACCAAACCGGCGATATAAAACTCGAAATAAACACCGAATATCGTTTCCCTATGAGTTCATATTTGTTGGGCGCACTATTTCTCGAAACGGGCAATGTTTGGCTGCTGAATGACGACGAAAACCGCCCCGACGCACAATTCAACTTCAACACTTTTGCCGACCAACTTGCCGTTGGCACAGGTTTGGGCTTGCGTTTCGATTTTGATTTTTTCGTCCTGCGCACCGATTTTGGCTTCCCACTCCGCTACCCCTACAACAACGGCAGCAACAACTGGGTCAACAACGCCAACGAAATGTTCTCAAACCTCAAATTTAATATCGCGATTGGGTATCCGTTTTAAATACAATCGGCACCTCTGAAATTGAGGAATTTGCACTAAAGAAAGCAGAGAAATTGATGTATTGATTTTATGGTTTATTTTTAGGCAAGCAAAAACATAAAAAACCCGTTTGATGATATGGAAATGTAAAGTAGAAAAATTACACAATACATCCTGTGTGAGGAAATATTGTGTAGTTTTGGTAGACATATAACATAGTTATGCAACATTTTGAAAGGAAAATGCAAATTAAGATTTTCTTTAACTAAAAAAATGGTAATAGTAAAAAAATGGTAACAATTAAAGACATTTACCAGTGGTGTGACAATTCATATGAAAATGCCCCCCACCCACCTCGTGATTCGAATTTGACACCTCTTCAACATATTGAATGGGAAAAACAAAATGCGAAATTAATTGATGATTATAAGAATAGAACTTTTGTCGGAGAAAATCTTACAGCCACTCCTGCACGAATAGGGGAAATTTTTGACGAAAAGATAGATGCTGGTGCTACTTATCCTGAGCGTCTTAAAGATTGCTATTTTAAAATGTTCCCAAGTCAACCTAAACAAAACATGGTGTTATACATCCATTACGAATTGTTTTTTGGTAAATTTCTTTATGAAACTGTAAAACAAATTTATAATAATAGTTGGATTGAATTTGAAGGTAAAATTATTAGTTTCGAATATTATACACGTGAATCAACAGATAATTGGGAAAGTAACTCACGACATTATATCTTAAAGATAAATCTATCTGAAATAAAAGTAATAAACGAGCCAACTTTGTCTCCTTCATTACTGGGTGTTAAATCTATACCATTCCAAATTGATAACTCTTCTAAATGTTTTATCGCAACAGCTGCATTTGGAAATCAAGATATAATTGAAGTAATTCAACTCAGAAATTATAGAGACAATGTTTTGAAAAAGTCTTTTGCTGGTAGGTGTTTTATATTTACATATAGTTTTTTGTCTCCTCCAATAGCATTTGTCATTAAACAAAATAATTGGTTAAGGAGATTGACTAGAAGCATCTTACGAAAGATAATTTTACCAATAATTTTAAAGTATTTTCCAATATAAATATAAACTGATGAATAATTTAAAATAAAAAACATTGCATAACAAAGTGCATATTTCAGAGCGGGGTCGGTGCGTATTTCAACCGCGGTTCTCGTTCCATCGTTCCGTCCTATCGGACAGGAACGCTCTCCGAAATCCGCTCCGCAACATGCACAAACCGTTACCGCCAAGAGTAAGAGACAGACAACAACATAGATAAATTGAAAAGTAAACCATTGTGAAAGGACTGAAAAACGAAATATTGACAAGACAGGAAAGCCGACACTCAAACCAAAGCTTGCATAAGAAACAAGAACCAGAATAGACAAAATAATTGAAGAAACTTAATAACATGCCTATAACAGAAAATATTGTATTAGTAGCTCTCATGAACAATCATGCCGATTTCAAAATTGCAATGGATAGGAATTGGTATAGGATTCCTGTTAAGAATGCACCTTCAAATATTAAAGACAGTTCGGCAAGGATTATTGCTTTTTATCACACCAAGGAATTTGAAAAAGAAAAATTTACAATCAAGTGGTTTGCTGAAATAAAACGAACAACTATTGTTAAACGTGAGCAGCTATTTCCAAAAGAAGCAAAGAACCCTAAAACAG
>JBBRHJ010000388.1:0-2399 GCA_038222885.1 Bacteroidales bacterium
CGAAAACAACCTGTTTGGCGTTGATTTAAACGAGGAAAGTGTAGAGATAGCCAAGCTCTCCTTATGGCTTCGCACGGCCCAGCCTAACCGCAAACTGAACGATTTAAACAACAATATAAAATGCGGCAACTCGCTGATTGACGACCCTGCCGTGGCTGGCGACAAAGCATTTAATTGGCAAAAGGAATTTCCGCAGGTGTTTGAAAAAGGTGGGTTTGATGTTGTGATTGGAAATCCGCCGTATGGGGCAGAATTATCTGAAGAAAACAAACAATATTTAATTAAAATTTATAAAACATTTGAATATCAGGTTAATACCTATGTTCTTTTCTATGAACGAGGTGTGGCAATTACTAAAGATGGAGGTATATTAGGTTATATAACTCCAGCTACATTTACATACCAACACTACTTTAAGAAGCTTAGAGAATATATGCAAGAGTATACGCAAATTGGGATATGTAAATATTTGTATGAGGTTTTTGATGATGCGGATATTGGTGATTCGGTTTCATGGATATTGCAGAAAATTGGAAATAAAATGACTGATATCACAATTAATATCAGCACTTGTAAGGAAGATTCAATGAAATTTCCTTTAATAAATAAATATAGTACAATTATCAATGAAGCAGGGACATACAACCTTTCAGTGTCTGGCTTTAATCATTCTGCATACTATGAAAATACGAAAAATTTAGGAGACATTGCGGAGATAATTGTAGGTATTAAACCTTATCAAACTGGTAAGGGCTTACCAAAACAAACAGAAGATGATGTAAAAAATAAAATGTTTACCTCTGATAGAAAAATTGATGATACTTATATCCAGTGTATTATTGGAAAGGATTTTCATCGATATTGCTTTTTACAAGAACCAAACATGTATTTAAGTTATGGTAAATGGTTAGCAGAACCACGAGAAAGCGCCCCTTTCTTTGAAGAAGATAAAATCATTCTGAGACAGACCTCTGATTCTCTTATTGGAACAATTGATAATAATCAAAGAATTAATCTCAATAACGTATATAATGTTGGGAGAAAGGGAACAGAATATAATTTAAAATTTTTGTTAGCTCTGCTTAATAGTAAACTTATGAATTTAATTTATCAAAATATATCACAAGAGAAGGGTCGTGTTTTTGCAGAAGTCAAAAAAGTCAATCTTGCCAAACTACCGATTAAGGTTACTGATTTGGAAAAGCAGAAATCTTTTATGGTAAAAGTTAATGCCATAATTCAACATTCATCAGAATTACAGGAACTATCCCAAAAATTTCAGCACACCATCCAGCGTAAATTTAACCTGGAAGACCTGCCAGGCAAACTCCAAAACTGGTATTTGTTAACCTACAAGGAGTTTATAGCCGAACTGGCAAAAAAGAAAGTAAAACTTTCGCTTTCCGATGAAGCCGAATGGGAAGCCTATTTTTTGAAGGAAGCTAAACAAGCCCTGGCCTTAAAATCCGAAATTGATAAAACTGATAAGGAAATAGACCAGATGGTATATGAGTTGTATGGGTTAACGGAGGAGGAGATTGGGATTGTGGAGGGGGTGTAGTTTATGCTCCTTTTCAGTTAAGTTATCAGAAGGAAGGTAATAAGAAGATATTTATTTTGGTGAAAAATTTTAAGATTCTGAGTTAAATGAAGAATAGTGATAGCAGAAATAACTCTAACTGATGCCGGCCTATTTAGGGAAATGGCATTTTGCATCAAAATACTACTATGACAAAAGTAAAGGCTAAAACAATATATGTTATTGATTTCAATACAATTGAAAAGCATGTTAAATGGCTTATAGATAATCGTGTTAACAAGCATGATTATCGCCAATATCCATCAAAAGTTATTCTACTTGATTTTTCGCGTTCACGTTTCCTTAAACCATATCATATTGCCCCGCTGGCATGCTTAATCCACGAATATCAGAACAAGGGTTTTATCGTCAGGCTTTCGAAAATACCTAAATTAATAAAGGACTATCTGGATAGCTTTGACTTTGATCAATTTTGTCATACCGGTCAGTTTACGAATGCTTTTGTGCCAACCGATACGAAAACCTTTCCATTATGGCACATCGTGGAACCCCGAAAGGAGTTTTATATTATTGAAGTTCAGAAATATTTTGAAAATAATCATTTTTCGGGTCAGGATCTTTTCGTTTTAGGCAATTCATTAGCCGAACTAATGAATAACATCTTTGATCATTCTTTATCTAAAATTCCAGGATATACTTTTACACAACTCAATACACGATCCAATCAAATTATAACCTGTGTTTGTGATTTCGGGATAGGAATACCAACCTCTGTAAATAAATTTCTTAAAAATACCGGAAATCCGATTCTCACAAATGATCTTGCTCTGACCAAAGCACTTGAAAGAAATTTTTCAAC
>JBBRHJ010000389.1:0-2392 GCA_038222885.1 Bacteroidales bacterium
TTTTCCACCTGAATATTATAACCTTGAAACCGTTGTTTCGAATCCGAATACCTTTATTGAGCTGAACGAATACAGTTTAGATAAAAAGTGGATGATTTTAAGTTGCCCACCGGTTCCGTATTTAATTGAACAAATTAAGCGTTGGGAAGGTAGCCGGTATAGTAAAGCAAGCAATTCGTACTTACTGAATGCGACACCAGCAATACTTGAAAACCTGCAAAAACTGGCAGACGAACTTAACATACCGGTTCACAATAAACTATCGGAGCGTTATTTAAGTAAGTACAAGGCGATCAATAAAAAGGCATCGAAATTGCGAAACTTAAGGGAAAGCCTTCTAAAACAAGTGCCAGCGATGGCTCGGACTTATACGCTGGCAATGCTCGATTACCTGATGGCGCAGAATTACAGCGCGAACACCATTCGAAGCTATACAGCATCGTTCAACTTGTTTTTACGGATAAACTACTATCAAAATCCCGATACTTTAACTGAAATGCAGATTGTAAAGCATCTTGCCGGAATGACAGAAAAAGGGTTATCGCCATCGAGCCTGAATATGTTGGTAAATGCACTGTTGTATTATTTTCGTACTGTTTTGAAACGCGATGCATTCGAGATACGTTTGCCTCGACCCCGAAAGGAATACCACTTGCCTACTGTGCTTACGATGGAAGAATGTTCACGGATTTTTAGTTACGTTGAAAATCCGAAGCACAAGCTATTGCTGCTGATTGGTTATGGTGCAGGGCTTCGCCGAAGCGAGATCGTTTCGCTTAAATGGTTGGACATTTTATTTGACGAACACAAAATACACATTAAGCAAAGCAAGGGGAATAAAGACCGGATTGTGATGTTGCCTTACTCGGTTGTAGAATACTTAGCCGATTACCGGAAACTTTACCCAAGTGATGATTGGATTTTCGCCGGGCAATACAAAGGCGAAGCATTGAGCGCCAGTACGGTTCAAACGGTAATGAGGGCGGCAGTTACCAAAGCGCAGCTCGAAAGGAAAGCAACGGTACATACGCTTAGGCATTCGTTTGCAACCCATTTGCTTGAAGGTGGAACAGACATACGCTACATACAGCAATTGCTAGGTCACAGCAGTATAAAGTCAACGATGATTTACACGCACATCACCCCAAAAGCGGTAAAAAACATAGTCAGCCCGCTTGATAATTTAATTCAAGGTAATTTAATTCATAAAAAAATTGAAAAAAAATAGACAATTCTTTTGATTTATAAACATAACCACTACTTTTAACACAATAAAAACAATCAAGGAATTACAAAACAACATAGCGAATAGTTGACAATCCAAGCTTTGAAAAAGTAGGATAAACTTCGTGATATTTACTAGTTAGCGTTCATTGTAAAAAGACAGCGTAACGACAAATATATAGCAAATAATTATTAACTTTGTACTATGAAATTTTAACTGAAATAAATGAACATAAAAGGTAAAATAACAGGCATTAAATATAAGGTAGTTTTATCGGAAGACTTGAAAGAAGTTGACATCAAAAAATTCAATATAAACGAAGCTCCTTCTGCTTTTCTACTAAAAGACAACAAACACACATTTGCAATTTCAAAATGGGTTTCACCTAAACGGACACGCTCATATCCTTTTGAACGTGTTTTTAACACATTGCATATTTCAAAAAAAATAACTGTAATACCAATTGTAAAAGATGAAGGCAACAAAGGCGATAGGGATTTTATTCAGTGGGACACTATTTCTTTAATGTCTTTGTTAGATGTATTTGTAATTTTCGCATACTACGAAAAAGCGGAAAAGGCAGACCAAAAAATCACTAATCAGCAATTCAATAACAAATATGTTCTTTCTAAAATCAGGGAAATAGAACAGTATCATAGTTCTGCATTACATTGGAATTTAAATGAACTTAATACCAATTTACATAGCATCATTGACAAAGTAAAAACGGCTTATTCAAAAATAGAAAAATCAACAGGGATAAAACTTCACAACCAAAATGGTTTAGACAACTTCAAAGACAAAATAGGAAAAGATGTTTCTTTATTTATGGCTTTTTCGAGGGGTAAAGCTGAAAAAGCACAGTCAAGAGAATTTGTTACGCTACAACCAAAAGAAAGTTTATCTACACTTACAAAAGCAAAAATTACCATAACAAACTATTTAGGCGGACAATATTTCTTGACTGTTGACGAGATTTTACTTGCCAAAGATAAGGTAAGTTTAATAGAAGGTAAGCATAGTATGAATGCTATACTACCGAGTAAAGGAGATATTAAAGATGGTTTGTTAAAAATGATTTTATATTGTAATCTTTCGGACGTTACTGCAAATGGAAAGAAAGTAAAAAGCGAAGCTGTTTTATGCTTGACTTCTACCAAACTTAAA
>JBBRHJ010000390.1:0-2331 GCA_038222885.1 Bacteroidales bacterium
CCGAAAGCGCATGGCAGTAGCCAATGCAGTTGATTCACATACGCTTGAAGCTGTGGTTCGTGCAGTAAACGAAGGATTGGTGGAGGCTTTTCTAATTGGTGACGTAGCTGCAATTGAATCACCGCTTTTATTTGCACAACAAACTATTTCGCCTTTCATTCACGTAATTGATATTCCCGAAGTGAAAGAGGCTACCATTGAGGCGGTTAGGATGGTAAAAGAGGGTGAGGCCGATATTTTAATGAAAGGTTTGGTAAATACCGATGTTATTCTCCGTGCAATTCTCGATAAAGAAAAGGGTTTGTTGCCTGCTGGTAATATACTGTCCTACAATGCTGCACTGGAAATACCAAAATACCACAAACTCATCTTTTTCTCCGATCCAGTGGTAATTCCTTCCCCCAATTTGATTCAACGAACTGCCATGATTAAATATGCTATTGAAACGGCATATAAATTTGGAATTTCAAAACCGAAAGTTGCATTGATTCATGCAACCGAAGTGGCCAACCCCAAAATAAATTATATGCAAGATTATCTTGACATTATGGAAAGTTGGAGAAGAGGTGAATTTGGAAATGTGATAATTGATGGTCCTGTTGATATATTCTTGGCATTGGATGCCGAAAAGGGAAGTATAAAAAACGTACCAACTCCCATTTTAGGTGATGCCGACATCCTTATTTTTCCTAATTTTGAAAGTGCCAATATCTTTTATAAATCACTTTCACTTTTTGCTGATGCCGAAATGGGTGGTTTACTGCAAGGAACCGAAAAACCTGTGGTATTGACTTCACGAAGCGAAAGTATACAATCGAAATTCTACAGTATAGCCATGGCTTGTATTCTTGTCTAAATTGTTTTTTACAAAATCAACATCACTCCATAATCCCAAAACAAAAAGCTCTCCAACATCCGATTAAAGGAGGTTTGGAGAGCTTTTTTAGGAATGTAATTTATACACTTGCAATAAGTTGTATGTTGTTTTATTCACCCATTTCTTTTTGCAAGGCATCAAATTCTTTATCCATTTGTAAACGGTAATACAATGTTTTTAGGGTACGTTTGTATTCCATTTCTTTAGGATTTAATTCTACTGCTTTTTTGAAGAAAGGAATAGATTCTTTGAAAACCAAATCGGCTTTGTCTTTAGCTGCATTATAAAGTTTGTTGTCCTTAATTTCATTTGCTTTATCCGACATCTTAACAGCTTGATTGTATTTCAGACGACCAATACCTGCATAAGAATCAGCAGATTTAGGATCCAATTCCAATGATTTATCGAATGCAGCCTGTGCTTCTTCGGTCATGCCCATACTTTCAGTTAAATTTCCTTTTACAAAATAGTATTGAGCAATATTGGGTTCGCGTTCGATGGCATTATTCAAATAAACCAATGCTTCTTTCGATTGATTAGTGAAAATGTAATAATTAATCAAATTTTGTAAAAACCACGCTTCTTGTGGAAATTTTTCAAAACCAGCTTTAAGTACTTTTACATAATTTACTGTGTCTTTCAACTTAACGTATTCTTCGTATAGCAATTGGTGCACTTGTAATTCTTGATATCCTTCATTGGACAATTCCTTGTACAACTGAATGGCTTTTTCACTTTTCTCTGCATTAGTAGCCGCAATAGCATTGTAATACTTAATCATGTAATAATTAGAGTCAAGTTTAATTTCATCGGCCATCATTGGCAACTTAGGAATTCCAAGATATATGTCGAAAACCTTGATAGTTTCTTCATATTTTTTGCTTTCGAATAAATGTGCTCCATAGGCAATCAAATTCTGATTTTGCACATAATACTCTTTGATTTTCGATTTGATGTCTTTCTGCAATTTAGGTTTAATTTTACCTTTTGCATCTGGCAAACCATCTAATTCGTATGCTTTAATGTAATAATCATACGATTCAATAATAGCTTTTCCCTTCACATCAGCATCTATTTTTTGTCCTAATAGTTGCTTGTTCGAAAGTGCTTCGTTTTCTTTATACCCAATTAAACCAGCTATATTCCAAGTACCCGATTCGTCCTTAGTAGTAGGATCTTCGAGTGCCAATTTAATTAATTCACGCACACCAGTAAAGTCTGGAGTTTCCATTAAGGCCTTGTTTTTAGCTTTGGACACATTGGCTTTCTGAGCAAATGTTGTGGTTACGGCCATAACCAAAAGCATGGATAATATAATTTTCTTCATAACGAATAATTTTGTTTAGTTTCTAATTTTTGTTTTATCTTATTGATTTTCTTATGTTTTTTATAAACTGTTTATTTTACTATTCTTCGGTATTTTCATTGGTATCTGCTTTGATTTCAGCTGCTTT
>JBBRHJ010000391.1:0-2325 GCA_038222885.1 Bacteroidales bacterium
CGAAAAAAGAATTAACAAACGAAGGTAGAATATCATTTTATGAGACTTATCAGATAGACATGAACACCGGAATTCTTAAAGGAATAACGAAATATCAATATGAATTTTTTAGCATTGAACAGTTTATAAATAAATACGAATCCTACGTTTGGGATAATACATATAATCATTGGAAAGGTGGTACTAAATACGTTAATAACAACACACTTACAGGGAATGAAATAAACAGAGAACGTTTTTATTGCACTTGGAATGATACTACTCAAACCTGGCGGACTCCAAATTTATCTAAAAAATACACATACAAATATACATTGGTCAACAATTTCTGGTTTTTAATTGAATCTAAAATTTACAGTTTAGTTAATGGTAATTATGTTTGTACCAATGAAACGTTATATACTCCGAATTTTGCGATAAACCAGAATCAAAACTCCGAATCGAAAACATTAGTAAATGGACAATTAACAAACTCTACACGTACTGCTTATACTTTCAACAGTAAAAACAGTGTTTCATTGATAGAATCTTATAAATGGTTAGAGAATCAATGGAAATTAATGTACAAATCCGATTACCAATACAGTACTCCAGATAGTACTCAAACAGAAATACATTATAATACACCTGTTTATTATCAAACTTACGGACAAGTAGTACCCAATTTATGTCAGGGTCAGACTTTATATCCAGACAGCAAATATGTCTCAAAAAATTACTCTGAAGCATTTCAGAGCGAAACAAATTATTATTATTTGTGGGATGAAACCTCATGCAGTTGGATACCTGAAGGGTCAAAACAAACATATATTTATGATAATAATTACAATTTACTATCAGAAACCTATTGTCCAACTCATACTACAACCGATTGGACAGACTGCCAAAACACAACCTACACTTACAACTCTAAAAACCGGATAAAAGAATCCATAACCACAACCGATGGCATTCCTCAAATGTCGAAATCCGAATATATGTATATTGCCGACACTCTTCAAACCCGAATAAATTATTATTTAACCGAAGATTTGAATGCCGACGGAATAATAGGCGATAATGAATGGGTAAATAATGGTTACACTAAATACGAACTTAAAAATAGTAAAATCTTCGATACTGACTCGGTTCATATTACCACGCAGGATTATGATAATTTGAATTTATATAATTTGTCAGGTATTAAAAAATTAAAAGTAACGGGACCTATTAGCTGCGAGGATTTAAGTGCTGTAAACCAATTGTCGGAAGATTCGCTTGATTTACTCGATCTTTCGGATGCATTGTTACAAAACAATGTGCTTACTGACAGCTGTCTAGGTCGTACAAATTTAATAAAATTATTATTGCCAAAAACATTGAAAATTATAAAAGCTAATGCTATTGAAAGTGGTGAACAAGATGTCGATTCGAATGAAAAATCACTTCGAGAGTTGGTTATTTATGCAGATATTGAAAAAATCGAAAATAGTGGAATTTTTGCTATTCAACTTGAAAAGGTGACTATTCCTTCTGTTTTTTTCAATAAATTATATACAATGATGTCAATTTCAGGCATTAACGATATATATAAAACGTCTTTACAATCCATTACTTTTAACGATTTGTCAGGCAAAATACCAGATGCTGTTTGCTACA
The DNA here is from genome assembly GCA_038222885.1 of Bacteroidales bacterium. Taxonomy (GTDB): domain Bacteria; phylum Bacteroidota; class Bacteroidia; order Bacteroidales; family Paludibacteraceae; genus Paludibacter. Next base: position 1,639 of record JBBRHJ010000391.1, read on the forward strand.
ACATGCCTTATCTGAAGTCGGTTACCATACTTGATGGTGTTTCCGAAATTGGCAACAATGCCTTTAAAAGCTGCGGTATGTTATCTAAAGTGAATTTTCCTCCATCCACTTTGCGCAAAATTGGCTATAATGCTTTCTGGGGTTGCAATGAACTTACATCGCTTGAGTTGCCCGAAGGTTTAATTGCCATCGATTACAGTGCTTTTTGGGGCTGTAGCGGTGTAACAACCATCAATATGCCATCGTCACTCAATAGCATTGCTCAAAATGCATTTTGGGGTTGTAGTGCTGTTAACACAATGAAAGTAGCTGCACAAAGTCCACCATCATTAGGCAATAATGCTTTGCAGGGCGTGCCACGAAGTGCCAAAGTGTTTGTACCCGAAATTGGCATAAACATTTATAAAGCGGCTCCGCAATGGAAAGAGTTTTACAATATCAAAACCGATGTGGAAATTCAAAATGCAACCGAAATAATAGTATCGGGTAGTAATGGTCAACTTCAATTAAGAAATATACCCGAAACATGCGATGTGCAAGTATATAACTTAGCAGGTATAAAACTGATTGACATAGCAAAACCGGATAGAAACACTACAATTAACTTATCAAAAGGAGCTTATTTGGTGAAAATCGGAACAATGCGTGTTAAAACCATTATTCAATAAAAAACATAATCATTTTTTA
>JBBRHJ010000392.1:0-2264 GCA_038222885.1 Bacteroidales bacterium
ATGTACTTATAATCAAACAAATCGCGTGGATGTTGACGACCTAACGCCGCAGCAATTTTACCACCATACAACAAAGAAAAAGGGACTATTCTTGCGACACAACTCATCTTAAATTCCTTTTGAGCTTTCTCGCAAAGTTCCATTTCTTCAACCTCGCCAATGATACCCCGCTTGATACCATTAACTTCTATTTTTACGGTTGCTCCACCATAAGTACACTGTAATTTCAGGACAGCAGGTTTAGGAATAACGCGAATTCCAGGAATGGCCTTTTCAATCAGCAGTTTTAAAGTATTCAAATGATTATTAATTTCTTGCAAGCTCTCCTCTCTGTTCTTAATCGGAAGGTAAGTTATATCTACGTCAACAGAGTAGCGAGGCATATTTTTTACAAATAAATTAATAGCTGTACCTCCGTGTACTGCAAAATCAGGAATTTTGTAAACCAATGGCATTATACGAACTAAAAGTGCCACCTGTTTTTTATATGTTTCATTCATAATCATACAATTCTTTTGGTATGGTTATCATGTATGCTGGGAGGTAAACCCCATTGTCTACTAATTTATACTTTCCAGTACCTAATTCTATTTTACCCTTATCTAATTTTGAATACCAATCATGTCCAGCTTTCTCAGCCATATATAAGAATAATCGCTTAATCTTCATATTCTCAGTATTTTCTAACAACTGCTGCACAACCTGAGGTCTCAAAGTCGTAAGTTGCTCCATGATATAAAAAACATCTATATAGGCATATTGATTTGGCGTTAACAACAAACATTCTAGAAATGCCTGTTCCGGTACCGAAGTGAGTATTTCAGAATTCCCCTGTTTGAAAGTGGTCAATTGTGGTTTCAGGAAAACATTTGTGGAAAAGAATTTGAATTTATATTCAAAATCATATTTTTTTATCCAACTTGGGACTTCATCGTCTTGTGGATGTCCTATCATTAGAACTGGTTTTCCCATTGGAACAAAGTGGTTAAATCCAGACAATTCCAATGCTGAATGAGCACCTACGTAAAAACTTTTGTTCATTTGGATATTGTAACTTGATATTGCTGCAAAGGAAGAAAGCTTATCCCCTGTTCTATACATTACACCTTTTGATAAAGAAGAAAACCAACCAGACTTACGATATTGCTGCATTAATTGGTCTGAGTATTCATTCTTTTTCAACCAAGAGGAAAAAAACAATCCTCCGGGTTGCCAATATTTCAAAAGCTGGTTCAATTTATCCTTGTTTTCTATATTCATACTATATAACTGGCGTTTAAATTCAACTTCAAAAATACAGTATTAAATCAGATCAAACAAATTTTTCTTGTTATATTTAAGTAATCGTATTGAATTTGGTTGAATTATTCCGCTAATTATATATTTAAACTATACTTTATACGGAATAGTTCAACTATCACACTACCTCCTCTTATCCTTCGCACAGCCATCAAAAGCAATTAAATTAAACATTTCACGCATTCGTGAACGTACACGATTTCCATAGTATTCTTCCAGTTCTGAAGCTGAGAGATTGGTGGTGGCATGGGTGAGCATGTGGTTGCTGATAAAATGGTCATACCGGGACAAAAGAATTTCGCCCATAACATTACACTGATTGCCATAGTACTTAAAAGTACTTTCAGCGCCGAGGTCATCAAAACAGTGTGTCTGAGGTCGAGGGGGAACTGCTGAATTAGTATATGCCAGACTTCCATAACGTTGGATAACCTCATAACCATCTTTGATAAAATCGAACGTTATTTCGCGACAGGATTTAATTCCAAAGCGTTGCGGTTGCGGTACGAGTTGACGCATAAGCGACATGAGGCTAGTTTTACCGCAACCAATCGGACCGGTCAATAGTATGCCCTTGTGAAGACTGATATTGTGATGTTTAGCCAATTGTTCATCCTGCAAAAACCACGTCAATAATTTTTGAACTAATTCATGATCTTCAGGACAAACACAAAAGTGATCGCCGAAAACTTCCTTTCCTCTCGTCTGTAATATAGACAGGTTGTTGTTCATATTTTAAAGCGGTTCAGAATAGTTTTTACCTGTCGTTACATTTAGATTTCCTGGAATGGGCTGATTTTGCACAGAGAATTTGGGTTGATGTGAAAACTGTGGAATATTTAACATCCAATTGCCAGCAGCAGCTTGCCAATCTTTCATGGGCGCTTTGCCCCCAACTTTCCAGCCATTACTTTGAAAATAGTTGTAGAATTTTTCTGCTTCGATTTCCAAGCTCTTTTTCTCAA
>JBBRHJ010000393.1:0-2262 GCA_038222885.1 Bacteroidales bacterium
GCATTAGGTATAAGATGCGAGATAGATTTCTAAATAATTGAATATAAATCATGAAAAAAAATATAAATATGAAAATCAGAATTATTATAATAGCAGTATTGGTAGCGGTTTTATTGATTGCTACATCGTGTGTGAAGGACGAAATGAATGTAGGGCCAGCAATTGTTGAGAATGTTACAATGGCACCTACTGCCCCACAGTCGACTGAATTAGTGGCCATTTCTGCCAAAATTACCGATTTAAAAGGCATAACATCTGCAAAATTATATTACAAAGCAGAAGGAACGGCTACCTTCAACAAAATGGAAATGACTTCACTTTCTAGCCAACAATATATGTATGCAGCAAATATCCCTGCATTTGCAAAAGATACCAAGGTTCAGTATTATATTGAAGTTATTAATAACGACAATATTACATCTTATTATCCAGCAAAAGCACCTACAACATTTGCCTCATATACAGTGGGTGCATCTAATATAGTGAAGCTTTTTGTGAACGAAGTTTTTCCTGACGGAACTAAAGATGCCACCGATCCTGATTGGGTAGAATTATACAATGATTCAGAAATTGAAGTAGATTTAAGTGGATATGCGTTCTATGATGACGGAATAAAAATTGGGGCTAAACCGAAAAGAATTCTTCAAAATGGATTGAAAATTGCAGCCAAAGGATTTTTGGTGTTAAAAGCAGAGTCGTATGCTTCAGAATTTACAGTTGAGTTTGGATTAAGTACATCCGGTGATGCTGTTTATATCGATAATAAAGAGGGCGTATTAGTTGCTTCGCTTGACTTTAATGGTATTTCTACTGCGGGCAAAAAATCTTATGGACGTAAGCCAGATGGATCAAGCACCTTGGTTTTATTTAATAACGCCACTAAAGGAGCATCAAACAATAGCGCAAATTAAAATTTACAAAAAAAAGAGATTATGTCAAAAGAAGAATTAAAAATTGGTGAAATATCGAAACCACGTTTCGAATATCGTACTTTCGGACAGGATTTTCAAAATGCTGCTACCCGCATGGCACGTTTATCAGTGCCAATCCCTGAAAAAGTTTGGGAACGTAGTAGCGATGAGGTTTATATACTTTCGAGAACGAATGATATTAACAATACTAAAATTCGCGATGGGAAAATGGATATTAAAACTTATGTTCAAACCGTAGATGGTATGGAGCAATGGAATCCATTGATGAAAGGTGAATTTCCGATTGCTGCAGAAGTGTTGAACAAAGAAGTGTTTCCTGCTTTCATGGTGGAAATGCCAGCGCTTACAAAGGACGTTTATACCTACGATGAATTTATGGAAATGATAACCAATCATCCTGATTTGCAGGCTGTTCGTGTGCATAAACAACGTTTTGGATATATGGTAAACAACACGCTTTGCGAAGTTGGAAATGTATTGATCAATGGCGCTAAAGTGGTTACTATCAACTCAGAATCTACCGAAGTGGAGGATATTACAAAAACAGTTAAAGATGTAGGTTTAGAAGGTGTTGAAAATATTAATTATTTGCAAGCCATCAAGCGAGTTATTGGAATGATTAATAAACCACTAGCAAACTAATTTAATCTAACTTTTCCAAAGTTCTAAACTTTGGAAAAGTTTTAAAAAGTTTAAAAAGAAATATTATGGCACAAGAAATAGAAAGAAAATTTTTAGTAAAATCAGATGCCTTCAAAGCTGAGGTGTCTAAGGAAACACGAATCACTCAAGGATATTTATCTTCGATACCTGAACGTACTGTAAGAGTACGCGTGAAAGGCTCAAAAGGTTTTATCACCATAAAAGGAATTGGTAGTGCAAGTGGTGCAAGCCGTTACGAGTGGGAAAAAGAAATTCCAGTAGAAGAGGTAAATGAATTGCTCACTATCTGCGAACCAGGGGTGATTGACAAAACTCGTTATGAAGTAAAAAATGGGCCATTCACATTTGAAGTGGATGCGTTTTATGGTGAAAACCAAGGACTTACTGTGGCTGAAATTGAACTTTCGAGTGAGAATGATAGCTTTGAAAAACCAGCATGGTTGGGCGAAGAAGTTACTGGAGATGTAAAATATTACAACTCTATGTTGATGAAAAATCCTTATACGAAGTGGTGAAACCCCTAACCCCTAAAGGGGAAAATATAATGACTAATTAGTTATTAATTATTTAATTACCAAGCAACTGACAGTGCCTTAAAAACGCTGTCAGTTGCTAAATTACTTTGGCGTGAATAAAATATTTTCAAACATAATCTTTTTATCTTTAG
>JBBRHJ010000394.1:0-2239 GCA_038222885.1 Bacteroidales bacterium
CTCACAGGCCTGTTCCAAATAAGATTTTCTGCTCATAATTTATTGATTTAAAATTATACGGCAGAAAAGTTCTAATTTTTTATCAACTTACACTACTTTTAGCAACAGTAAGCTCCCGCAATTGCGGGTTTAGTTCAACAGCGACTATATCTCCCTCAAATGCTTGTCACCAATTTGTAACGTGGACATCGTCTAACCCATCCATTGCCAAAGTGAATAATATTGGAGTGGTTACGGCTGTTGCCAAAGGGAATGTTACCATCAAAGCTACCACGGCCGATGGTAATAAAATTGATTCTTGCCTGATAGCAGTGTCCGCCCCTGTAAAAATAAGCAGTATTGTTTTGACAAGTAAAGGGAATGTGAACTCGTTGAAGGCTGGTTCAAGCCTTCAGTTTACTGCTACATTCAATCCTGCTGATGCCAGCAATAAAGTGCTGATTTGGTCGGTGTTACCAGGAACGGGTGATGCCAATATCAATGGCGACGGCTTATTGATAGGCGCATTTGTCGGAACGGTTACCGTAAAAGCGGCAGCTACTGATGGCTCGGGAGTGTCCGCAACTTATAACTTGAATATAGTCGAAGATCCAACTATAACTTTTATTTATTTTGAAGGAAACAACAGCTGGCCTGTTGTTTCCTTCAATGATTTGCTTCAGACATCTGCTTCCGTTACAGCCAAAAAAGGAAGTTTTGAAAATGAATTGAGATACGGGATTAGAACATTGACAGATGGAGTCATAGGGAGTTTACCCCCAAAGGGAGCGGCTATCGATAGCAACTCAAGCCTGACTTATACTTTAAACACTACTGTAAATACTAAGGGGTACAACATTAGTGCTATTAATGTTTACACATCTTGGCCCGATCAAGGAAGAATAAACCCGAATGTCGGTCTTTCATATTCCTTGATTGGTTCTCCTGCAACCTTTGTGAAACTTGGAACAATGGCTTTCAATGCATCAGTTCGTGCTGGTTTGGTAGCACCATGGACTAAATCAATGTATATTGGACCAATTCCTCCTGGTGTAGCTGCTGTCAAATTTGATTTTGGAGAAAATGGAGGCGAAAACGCATGGATTGGATATTCTGAAATTGATGTAATGGGAGCTCCAACTCAAATTTCTGCTTTAAAAAACACAACTGTATCTCAATTTTCAACTAATGCAACTAACGGTGAACTTCACCTTAACTTCGGTCATGATGTTAATAATGCACTGATTACTATCTTTGATGTAAAGGGTCAACAGATGTTAACCAAGAATGTTAATGGTTTGACAACTACATTAGGTATTCAGAATTTGAGCAAAGGAGTTTATATTGTCAAGTTGCTGAACGAAGGAAAAACACAAACTGCTAAGTTTGTAAAATAAAGGAAGTAAATAAACGAAGTAATACCTTATCAGTATTACCAACGGTTCGCAAATCATTAATTCGACTCTTGTTAAAAAATAGAGAGGACTAAATTTTACATGGTACGTTGTTACGTTTTGCGTGACAATGTACCATGTAATTTAATTCACTCTAAAAAGCAAACGAAAATACTAATACTGATGATTATAATTGAATTAGTACCCAGGTGTTCGAAATTTTATTCTATGAAATAGAAACGTTAAATACGTGTTTATTTATTTGAAAACGAATGACCCTAGATTGTTAAATTTCAAAGCTTTATTTCTATCTGGATAAGATTTCTTGCAAAAGTTCATAAAAAAATGATCTTTGTCCAGATTTTATATTTATTCTCTCAATGTATTATATGCCCCAATAAAATCATACATTCCCAAAAAACTATGATAGAATCACAAATAATTTCAAAGATCATTTTACTCAACACGACGCTTCGGTTGTTTTTCCTAATGAAGTTGCTAAAGTACTACCTTGGGTACACATAGCCATAAGTAATGCTAAATATTTGTTTACGGACATGTATCACGGCACAAAAACCGAATTCTTACAAGGGTTTTGAATGAATTTTGCTACCAATTCAATCGTATCAAAATTCCACTTGACCCATTTGAAAGACTGCTTACCGTTATCACCTCTTACGAATCAAAGTTTAAGCATATAACATATAGAAAAGTAAAAAACAAAGACTGCATATTCTGCAGATAATCATTAAATTTTATATCATGAAAAAAAACATTATTTCTTATTTATTAAAACATTTAACCCTTATTATAGGGTTAGTGTCAATTTCAAATGTGAGTTATTCACAGGGTACTCTTGCAACAAC
>JBBRHJ010000395.1:0-2168 GCA_038222885.1 Bacteroidales bacterium
AGGCGGTTGCTGTCATTGGCGAGGCAGTGCTTCGTATGACAGCGAAGTGCAAATTGAAACCGTTGTTCTTCGTAGAAAGTTTAGTGGTAAAATCGCCACCGAACAGCAACCGCCAAACCGTTATAAGCCATTTTAAGACAACAAAGACATGCCTACAAAAATGAAATTAGTTATTTCGATACTATTGCTTTTGACCATTTCAATTTCGAATTATGCTCAAATAACAAGTAATGAAACTGCAAAAATTGCTACTTTTTGTAAGGTGTGGGGATTTCTTAAATATTACCATCCAGAAGTGGCAAAAGGAACCTTTGATTGGGACCGCCAACTAATAGAAAAGCTACCTTTAGTAAAAACATGTAATACAAAGGAAGAAACTAGCAGATTTTATTTAGAATGGATAAATAGCCTAGGCAACATAAATATATGCAAGCACCGTACGGATTCTTCATCCCAAAATTTCACTCAGAATCTCAATATAGCATGGATCAACGATACCGCAATATTCAGCAATGAATTAATCTCAAAATTGAATTTCATAAAAGATAACAGGTCAAAGCATCACTACTATGTAAAAAAACATTTTACTTCTCCTATATTCAAAGAAAAAACATACAAAGATTCAATATTCCCTTCAGAAGGGCTAAGAATGGTTGGTTTATTCAGATATTGGAATATTATTAACTACTTTTTCCCATACAAGTATCTTACTGATAATGAATGGAATGACGAGCTTATTGAAATGATACCAGAATTTCAATTTCCCGAGGATACGGTAGCATACCACCATGCAATGTATGAGCTGGTTTCAAAGGTTAATGATAGTCATGCCTCGTTTTCCTCCAAATACACAAGGCTTAACTATGGAAATAAATTTTTTCCATACCAATTAAGTATAGTCGAAAACAAATTAATTGTAATCGGTTACTTTAAAGATTCTCTTTGTAAATTAAATGGATTAGAAGTTGGCGATGTAATTACACAGGTTGAAAGCACACCCGTTGAAAAATTAATATCTGACAGAGCTAAGCAATCTCCAGGTTCAAATGAATCATTCAAACAGCGCAATTTAGCTAATAGTATACTCACTGGGAAATCTGATTCTATTCATTTAACCGTTATACGACAAAACCAATCATTTACTGCAACTGTTCTGCGATATTTACCCAAAGAAAATAATTTTAAATGGAATGATCGAAAATTGCCAAACATAAAGGATTTGGATAGCAATATAGGTTATGTGAATATGGCCGTTTTAAAACGAAGTCAGGTAAAAAAGGTAATGAGGAATTTGATGGACAAAAAAACAATAATATTTGATCTTCGTTGTTATCCAAATGGCACCGGCAAGAAAATATCAAAGTATTTAAACAAAGAAAAAACACCCTTTAGTGTATTCCTGACACAAGATTTAACATATCCAGGAATGTTTTATTGGTCAACAATAAATTATTGTGGCAAAAACAAAAACGTCCAATATTACAAAGGAAATGTAATAGTTTTGATAAATGAAAACACTCAAAGTCAGGCAGAATTTACCTGTATGGCATTTAAAACTGCACCAAATGTAACTTTTATTGGTAGTCAGACAGCCGGGGCTGACGGTAATGTTTCTCAAATTACTTTCCCCGGAGGATATAATTCGTATTTTTCAGGAATTGGAGTATATTACCCTGACGGGACAGTAACTCAAAGAGTTGGCATTTTACCCGACATTGAGGTCAAACCCACAATCGAAGGAATAAGATCAGGGAAAGATGAAGTATTTGAAAAAGCGATAGAATTTGCTATTAGAAAATTGAAAAACGGCTTATAACAGCAAGGCTTAGCACAATTGCGGGTTAGAATGTAATTTGGAAGTTCAGTGCTTTTAATTAACTTTGTAGTGGGTTGACAGGGAAGTGTTTCAAAAACCGCAACTGTGCCAAGCCGCAACCGTTAGCGGCAATTATAAAGAACCCATGACACAGATACCAAATGACATAACTGAACATAAAATCCAAACTTTCATTTGGGAAAATAGAAATGAATTTTGCAATTTTTTAGTTGAACCACTATTTCCCGAAGATATAAAGATAGAAAACCCTTCCTATTCTACAGCCTCAGAAATACAGGGAATTCGCTTTTAAACTTTCATTATTTTTTCACGGTAACTATCGTTTAATGCG
>JBBRHJ010000396.1:0-2163 GCA_038222885.1 Bacteroidales bacterium
GTTGGACAACAGATTTTGCGAAGCGTTTTCCCGGCGAGAATAAGCCCAATCCCGTAAATTATTCAACTGCCGATGTGGTGAATACCAATATATCGTATATGGCTGTTTGGAAAAAAAATAGCACAGTAACCACAGTAACAAATGGCAACGTTGTTTTCTACGAAATGGATTTGAATTATGCTGCCATTCGATCAATTGCTCAAGCAACACCAACTATAAGTGCTACTGCTGCTGATAATTATGGATTAAAAGATGCAGCAGCTTCAGGTTTGTGTGGATTAATTTTAGAAGTAGCATCGAAACAGGATTATAGTAGTTTTTCTGCTTTTCAATCAGCTATTTTAACTAACTCATCGCTAAATAAAACGGATATAGCTACCGATAAAATAGTTTATACCAGTGCTTTGGGCGATGTTATTTCAGTTCAATACAATTCGTCTGGAAGTTTTACAGAACCACTTTACGATTGGGGTTATGGTCCCGTTACACCTCAATTGTCGCAAACCAGCCCACCATTTATTCAACCTTCTTGGCCTACAGGCGAAGGATGTGGAAGATTAGCAACGTGGACAGTTAATGGAAAGCTTCTTGATCTGACAACTAAAACATGGGCTGTTTTTGAAGGACCACATTTTTCATTAAAAAACTCCATATTGAAAATAAACGATGGTTCAGCAGATAGTTTAACGATTGATTATTCTGGTTTACAACCGATATATAAAAGTGGATCGTATACAAATGTAGAAAATCTTCATGTAGGAATCGGGTCGCTCAAATTATTTCCAAATCCGAGCAAAGGAATTCTCAATTTAGAGTTGATAAATACTTATTCAGGAAGAGTCTCAATTCAACTGCTTGATTTAACAGGAAAGCAAGTCCGAATGTTCTCTAAAGAAAAATCAAGCGAAAAAGTCGTTTATACTATCTCTACAGCTAACATTGCACATGGAATTTACCTTGTGAAAGTGAAAGTGGGAAATAATATTGCCACTCAACGTATACAGATTAATTAGTGTTGTGTAAAGAGACGGTTAAGAGTTTCTTTTCCCATACTTATTGTTTTAAAAACACTTAATAAATCTTAAATTAGAATTATTTTTTAATTTTTTTTATTAAGGTGATTATTTTAATTTTTCGTCATTACTTTACTTTACATTACTTTAAATATTAATATTAATTTAACAAAATGACAAAATGAAAAAACTTTATTTTTTTATTGCAATGTTCTTGTTTCCATTATTAGCTAACGCACAATGGGAAACAACAGATGTTTCGGGGTTTGGAACTTTACCCAAAGAAGCAACATGGATGGTACAAGTAGGTACAAAGCTTGTAGTAAATGTGAACGGTTCGGGAATTTATGTATCAACCGACAATGGCGAAAGCTGGTATGCCAACAATGGAGGATTGGCCGGAACGGAAACCGTTGTTCAAATGGTTACAAAAGGTGATATCATTTATTTTACAACAACAAGTGATATTTGGAAAGCAGACGGCACTGTTAGTCCTTTAGCATGGGTAAAGATTGGATCAAAGAATGCAGCAACTATTCCGAATTCGAATCTTGCTCAAATAGCATTTATAAATAATGATTTTTATTTATCCACCAGAGGTGGTGGAGTTGCCAAGAATGCTATTGTTCCTGCAACAGGCGCACTTGTAAATGCAACATGGACTGTTCTGCCACACCCAAAAGATTCAACTACGACGGCAGATACTAAAAACATCCCTGCCTTAATTGAAGATAATGGTAAGTTACTTGCCGGCTTCGATGATGACAAAACAGGACTTCGGATTTATGATCCAAGCACGAATACATGGTCGGCTCCGGATACATACTTAAACTCTACAACAGGTTTAAGACTAACCGGAAATACCCAAAGTGACATTTTGCTCCGCAATGATGCCACCGGAAAGTTATATCCCCGTTTAAAATATTTTTTTAAAGATGGAACAACTATTTATGCAGCAACTAAACGTAACCTGAAGGATTTTAACCACAAAGGGATTTACAAAGGTGAAAGAGATGGCTCCGGTAATTATACCTGGACTGCATTTAGCACAGGGTTAGACAATAAGGAAGCAACCAATGTAATCACTTTTAATAAAATTGGGACTAATATTGTGGCCGGTACTAATAATTCTGGTATTGCCATTTGGAAT
>JBBRHJ010000397.1:0-2157 GCA_038222885.1 Bacteroidales bacterium
AAACCAAATACAAGCTATACTTCAAATGCTGGTATAGTATATTCATTTGTTCCTTTGGTTGTTGATGCTACAGATCTTCCTGCACGTATCGGTTTCTCTCAGTCAGAGCAATTATTAAATGTTGATGGATATGCAACTGGACTTACTAACCTCGGTGGTTCGGATAATATGCTAACCAAACTTTGGCTCTTTAAATAATAATCTGAATTTATCTTTCAAAGAAGGCCATCTCAATTCATTTTGAGATGGCCTTTTTCTTGGTGTGATGTGCATCGCAACCAACAAGTTGGTTTAAAAAACGATATTAAAAAAGTCCCGGCAACATTTGCCGGGACTTTTTTTTTGATAGGTATTTACCATAAAAATCCAACGCCGTGGCGTTGTTTGATTCCACACAATAGTACATACAATAATCCAACGCCGTGGCGTTATGTTGCCAACATATATGCAGGGTCTGCTGAAAAACTAATATTTCACTATAAATCAATTTTTTTATGGAATAATTTCACATTTTAAATCATTGTTGTCCGGTAAATATTTGTTTCAAGTTCTGTAACCTGCCATTTTATTGCGTTCCTAAGGAACTTTGGTGACGTTGGGCTTGGATTTGTTTATACCCACATTTCGTTCCTATCGGAACTGTTCGTCAATAGGTTGACAAAATATGGATAGAAAGCCTATTGGTATTACACCTCCAAGTCACGTAGTGAATTGTTTGACGATGAAACAAATTGTTGAATATCATTGTGCCGTAGGCACAAAATATGGGTAGAAAGATATTGAAGTAGCTTTTATTCCGTCCCTTCGGGACGAAATATTGTTTTACCAGACAACAATGATTTTAAATACAAGGTTATTTACGGATCACTTGTATTTTCCTTGCATTTATATTACGGTGCGATGCACCTTTGAGATTCATTTCAATATTCATTCTACAAAGATATCGGTGCTCTGCACCTTTTTAAAGCCACAGAGTGGCGAAATCTTTGTAGAAAGCAAATTATTCTGCTAAGAAAAAGGTGCAGAGCACCGAAATATAAAATGAATATTGAGTTTTTCAGCAGGCTTTATGTATTTCTAATTTTGTTCAGTACTGAAAACTCAGACAGGTTGTATGTTTTTTTAGCAAGATTTGAAAAATGTAGTTTTTCGATTATTGAATAACCTAAACTTGGGTTGCACCGCAACCGAGTATCGGTTGAATTTAGCGAACTGAATTATAATCTAAGTTTTCCTCTTCTTCTTTTTCGCCGCCGGAAACAGCACATTGTTTAAAATCAATCGATATCCAGGGGAATTTGGGAACAAACTCAAATCGGTGGGTGCATCTCCCACCAAATGGCGGTAATCTTCGGGGTCGTGGCCACCGTAAAAAGTCCAGAAACCTTTTCCCCTTTCGCCATGAATGTAGCGGGCTTCGTTGGCCGATTTGTTTTCGCCCAAAACCAAACTGCTTGGTTTCAGCACATCTTTGCTGAAGGCGGTTGTTTGCACCATAAAACCTTTTATCAGGTTGCGGTGGTTTTGGCACAGCATAGTTGGTATCGGATCCCATTTTGCCGAAAAATCAAAAAGGGTAAAATAATCATTGTCGCGCAGCACTTTTCGCGTGTCGGTTACATCTATATTTGAAAATTCATAAGCATAAGGATCGGTGTTCAGTTCGAAATTTTTGAATGCAAAAGTGTGATTGAAATCAAGTTTTGACTGGGCTTGTTTATCAGCCGGATCTCCGTCGAACATACTCTCGCAAATGTCGATTCCAACGGCTGCCAATGAAATGTCATAGGTGTCGGTGGCGGCGCACATGGCAAACAAAAACCCACCGTTCAGCACATATTTCTCAATTTCACGGGTAACAAACGATTTCATTTCCGAAACTTTCAGAAACCCCATTTTCTTTGCCAGTTCACTGTTGATTGCAACATCCTGCTGATACCACGGGGCATTTTGATAAACCCTCCAGAATTTGCCAAATTGACCTGTAAAATCTTCATGGTGAAGGTGCAGCCAATCATAATCTGCTAATTTTCCGCTAATTATTTCTTCGTCATAAATTACATCGTAGGGAATTTCGGCATAAGTTAAAACGAGTGTTACAGCATCGTCCCAGGGTTGTTTGTTTGGTGGCGAGTAAACCGCAATTTTGGGTGCTTT
>JBBRHJ010000398.1:0-2126 GCA_038222885.1 Bacteroidales bacterium
GATAATCCAACTTTCCGTGGTATGCGTTGGAATTTACTGAAAACCTATGATAAAATATACAGCATTGACTTGCATGGAAACAGCAAGAAAAAAGAAACTGCACCTGATGGAAGTGTAGATGTAAATGTTTTGACATTATGCAAGGAGTTTCGATTAATATTTTTGTAAAAACAGGCAAGAAAAAAGCCAATGAATTAGGTAAAGTGTTTCATTATGACTTGTATGGCAAGCGTGAATATAAATATGATTTTTTGAGGAACAATTCGCTAAAAACAGTCGAATACAAAGAACTCCCAAATGTAAAACCTAATTATTTCTTTGTAAGTAAAGATTTTGAGGAACAAAAAGAATACAATAAAGGGTTTTCTATTAATGAATTGTTTCCGGTGAATAGTGTTGGAATTGTTACTGCCAGAGATAATTTTACGATTCATGACTCAAAAGAAGATGTTCAAAAAACAATTGATGAATTTTTAATCCTTGATGACGAAACCTCTCGAAAAAGGTTTGATTTAGGGAAAGATGTAAGAGATTGGCAGGTTAATTTTGCAAGAACTGATTTACAAAATAATTATCCTAATAACGGTAAGTTTTGTAAAGTTACTTACAGACCTTTTGATGATAAGTGGACTTTCTTTTCAGGAAAGTCTAAAGGATTTCATTGTTATCCTAGAAATGAAGTAATGCAGCATTTTGTGAAAGGTGATAATTTGGGTTTATTTATTGGACGGCAAGGACAAGTTGTTGGTTCAATGACTTGGAATTTAGCTTTTATTACAAAGAATATTTCAGACTTTAATTTGTATTATAGAGGTGGCGGAATTTCATTCCCACTTTATTTATATAATGTAAGATCTAAAACAGTTCAATCTAATTTATTTGATCAACCTGTCATTTACAGTGGCAAAGAAATAAGTAATGAATCTTCCATTTTAGAAGAACCCCAGTTTGCATATCGCAGTTTGGCTTATCGTCCTAATCTGAGTCAGAAAATTGTTCGTGAAATAGAGAAATGTTTAGGAATTCCATTTATCGTTCAACAATTTAAAACAGGGAATGATGAATTTGGTGAAGTAGATTTATTGGATTATATCTATGCTGTGTTACACTCACCAACTTACAGAGAAAAATACAAAGAATTTTTAAAAATTGATTTTCCAAGAATTCCTTTTCCGAAGGACACAGAAACCTTTTGGAAGTTGGTAAAATTAGGGGGAGAAATTAGACAAATACATTTGTTGGAATCACCAACAGTTGAGGAATTCATTACTCAATATCCGATAGATGGCGATAACGTGATAAAAATGCCCAAATACTTTCCAATTTCTAAAAATGAAATTACAAGGGAATTACAAGGGAATGTTTATATTAACGACACCCAATTTTTTGCAAATGTTCCATTAACAGCTTGGAGTTTTTATATTGGAGGTTATCAACCCGCTCAAAAATGGCTGAAAGACCGCAAAGAAAGGCAATTGGAGTTTGACGACATTTTGCATTATCAGAAAATTATAGTGGCGTTAACAAAGACAGATCGGATAATGAAAGAGATAGATAAGGTAGGGATTGAGTAAAGTGTTAATAATAATTATGATACTTAGAATAACGGTGTTGCTACAATAGCAGAATCGATAGAACTTTCAAGTGATGGAACAAAAATAATGTCACTTCGTGGTTTGCAAATTATTAATGGAGGCCAAACAACAGCATCCATGGCAAGCGCAGTAGTAAAAAAAAAGAATGTATTATTGGAGAATATCTTTGTTCCAATGAAATTAACGGTATTAAAAGCTGATTTAAAAAGTGATGAGACTGAAAATGACAGAAAATATCATGAACTGATACAAAGAATTTCAGAGTGTACAAACAGTCAAACAAAAGTTACTCCTGCAGATTTCTTTTCAAATCATAAATTCCATAATCTCTCACTTTCTACTGGATTATCCATAAATTAACAAATACATGAAATACAACCATTTTATATAGACCACAATCATTTTTTTGACTTGATCCTCATTTTTTACTGTAGAAATATCTGAAAAAAAACGCAGCAAATCGGTTAAATGATCTACTGCGTTACTTGCGGAAGCTACGAGACCTGAACCTAGTAACTTTTATACCTACAT
>JBBRHJ010000399.1:0-2040 GCA_038222885.1 Bacteroidales bacterium
GGAACAAAACCCAGAGATCAATGTGGCATTTAATCAATACCTTGCTTCATTGGAAAAAGTGCCGCAAGTAGGTTCATTGCCTGACCCACAAGCGTCGGCAGGTTTTTTTCTACAACCCATGGAATTGATGGAAGGAAATCAAGTGGCAAGTATTGAAGTGATGCAAATGTTTCCATGGTTCGGAACGCTCAAAGCTTCGAAAACTGAGGCAGCATTGATGGCAAAGGCTAAATATGAAGCTTTTAATTCCGTTAAATCAACAATTTTTTATCAGATAAAATCTAACTGGTATCAATTGCAAAAAACGGATAAAGAAATAGAGCTAGTCAAGGAAAACATAGCGTTGTTGGAATCATTGGAAAAATTAGTCTTAGTGAAATTTCAATCACCAGTTACAGAAAGCGCCGCTCCTGCAATGAGCGACAATAAAGCTAAAATGAGCAATAGTGCTACCGGAATGGCTGGTTCAATGGGTAGTAATAAAATTCAAACTGCTCCAATGACTTCTAAATCCTCTTCGGAAAGCATGTCGTCAGGAATGGGTAGCCCTAAATCAGGATTGAAGGATGTTTTGCGGGTGAAAATGGAAATACTGGACCAGCAGAATCGATTGGCAGGGCTTATTGACCAACGAAAAACGCAAGAACTTAGTTTTAATGCTTTATTGAACAGAGATTTGACTATTCGGATAGAAATTACAAATAAATTAGAATTGGAAATGCTACCCATGGATAAAACGGTAATTACCGACAGTATTTTGTCGAATAACTCTATGTTGGCCATGCTTTATAACGAATCTGAATCTTATACCGCCATGCAAGAAAAAGCGAAGAAAATGGGTTTACCCATGTTTGGTTTAGGACTCAATTATATGATTATTCAACCTCGTGCCGGTAACACTTCTATGATGAATGGCAACGATATGATTATGCCAATGATTTCTGTTTCGATACCCATTTATCGGAAGAAATATACGGCTATGCAGAATGAAGCCAACTACATGAAAGAAGCCAATAATCAGCAAACCATTAGTTTGAAAAATGAGTTAATGGTTCAATATCAACAAGTCAGGCAACAAATGGACGATGCTGCACGAAAGGTAATTTTGTACAAAGAACAAGAAAATTTAGCGCGTAAAACCTCTGAATTATTGCTTTCAGATTTCAGTACTTCGGGTGCAAATTACGAAGAAGTGCTGCGTATGCAACAGAAAGTGCTTGATTATGGTTTCAAATCTATCGAAGCAGTAGTGGAAAATAATACTGCTGTTGCTAATATCGAAATGCTTTTAAATTTTACAAAAACAAAATAAACACTTAGTGTCTTCGTGCTCAAAATATATTCTTATGAAAACTCCAACATTTTTATCCAATCAGTATTTCAAGTACGGCTTAATGATTCTTGCCGGGTTATTTCTTGGATGGCTATTTTTCCATTCGTCGGGAACAGATGTGAAATCTGACAAAACAGAACTTCACGAACATTCAGACGAAGAACATACGACTTGGACATGTTCTATGCACCCTCAAATAAAAATGGATAAACCAGGACAATGTCCGATTTGTGGAATGGATTTAATTCCACTGAAAAAATCAAATGCAGAGATAGATTCAGCTGCCATTGTAATGAGCGAATCCGCTCTGAAATTGGCCGAAGTTCAAACAAGCATAGTAAGCTATGGCCGTGTTAGTAAAGATGTTTCGCTGTACGGAAAAATACAACCCAACGAAAAACTATTACAATCGCAAACAGCGCACGTTCCTGGAAGAATTGAGAAATTATTTGTCAATGTTACCGGAGAAGCGGTGAAGAGAGGACAACTAATTGTTAGCATTTATTCACCCGAACTGATTACTGCTCAAAAAGAATTATTAGAAGCGGTTTCAATGGGCGATAAATATCCAGCAATACTGGACGCTGCTCGTGAGAAATTGCGTAACTGGAAACTCAATGAAACACAAATTAAGGCGGTTGAAAATTCAGGAAAAGCAAACAGTACTTTTAATATTTATGCCAATACAAGTGGTATTGTTTCTGAAC
>JBBRHJ010000400.1:0-2033 GCA_038222885.1 Bacteroidales bacterium
ACCCCTGGGAGGTACACGACGAGCGGGACGCGGATGAGCGACTCCCAGATCTCCATCCCGTGCCAGTTCATGCCGTGGTCGTTGAACGCCTCGCCGTGATCGGCGGGAAACGACATGTTTATGATGGAATGGCTTGGTTACAAAAAAAAATTCGAGAACAATACCCTGAAGAAATAACTGCAATGACAGATTTTGGAATGAAATATAGTGATATGTTTATTCATTATGGTGCATTTAGCCAAAACAAAAGTATAAACACTCCTTTTAAAGTTTATATTTATCGAGTTTTGGCAATAAGGAAGAAAATTGGTTTTACGATGCTTCCTGCGGTTTTAAATCGGAAATTTAAAGTGGTTTTTTCTATCATATTTGACATGTTTTTTAAACAAGCACTTGAAGAAAGAAAAACTCAAAGCATTATCAGCCAATTAGATTAGTTTTGAAATAGAGCTGTTGTGTTAGTTTATGAAGAAGGATATACTTATCATTCACCCAAAAGAAAATATTAAAAATAATCCTAATCTGTTCTGTTTTACTAAAAAATTAGTGAAAAATGGATTCAAGGTGTTTATTTTGAGTAGATTGCGACCCAACATATTTCAGTGTGAATTGTTTGAGGGTGCAGAATTTCGATATTTAACTTCGGATAAAAGTAAAAATCTGAACGAAAAAAAGTAAATCTATGGAAAATGGTTTCATGAGTTTAAATTAAATGAGTTTTAAAGATTAAATTGCCTGAAGAAAAAAATGCTAAATAAAAAAATAACTGTCACTCAACCCTGTCTCCCACCTTTGGAAGAATTCATACCCTATTTGCAACAAATATGGGATAATAAATGGCTGACGAATAATGGACCTTTGCATCAACAATTGGAGAAAGAGTTGGCGGAATATTTAGGTGTGAAATTTATTTCCCTTTTTTCAAATGGAACATTGGCATTAATTTCAGCATTACAAGCTTTAAATATAACAGGAGAGGTTATTACAACGCCTTTCAGTTTTGTAGCTACAACTCATTCGCTTTGGTGGAATAAAATTACGCCAGTTTTTGTTGATATAGAACCTGAATACCTTAATCTTGATCCTTCAAAGATTGAAGCGGCAATTACAACTAAAACTACGGCTATTATGCCGGTACATGTGTATGGAAATCCTTGTAAAATTGATGAAATACAGCGTATTGCAGATAAGCACGGACTAAAAGTAATTTATGATGCCGCACATGCTTTTGGCGTGAAAAAAGAAGGAGAATCGATTCTAAACTTTGGAGATTTATCAGTATTGAGTTTCCATGCTACTAAAGTGTACAGTACCATTGAGGGTGGAGCTATTATTTGCCATACTGAAGAAATGAAACATCATATTGATAACCTAAAGAACTTCGGATTTAGAGGTGAATTAGTTGTTGAAGAGCCTGGTATTAATGCAAAATTAAATGAAATGCAGGCTGCTTATGGTTTGTTACAACTAAAATACATTGATGGTTTTATTAATAGAAGAAAAGAAATTACAGAATTGTACCGAAGTTTATTGGTAAATGTAGTAGGTATTACATTTATGAATGATATGGAAGGTGTAACGCATGGCTATTCTTATTTTCCGATTATAGTGGACGAAAAGCTATATGGTAATTCACGGGATGGTCTTTATGATAAACTAAAAGAGAATAACATCTTTGCTCGTAGGTATTTTTACCCGCTGATAAGTAATTTTGAACCCTATTGCGAATTACCTTCTGCAATCCCTAATAACTTAATCGTTGCAACAAAATCTGCAAACAATGTTCTTTGTTTGCCTATCTATGTTGAGCTAAGTGAAGATGAGGTAAGAATGATTTGTTCAATAATTAAAAAAGAATCATGAAAGTTGGAATAATGCAACCCTATTTTTTACCTTATATTGGATATTTTAGTCTAATTAAGCATACTGATGATTTTATACTTTTTGATCCGGTGCAATTTATTAGACATGGGTGGATAGAAAGAAATAGAATTTTGAAACAGAACGATGGGTGGTTATATATCCAAGTGCCA
>JBBRHJ010000401.1:0-2029 GCA_038222885.1 Bacteroidales bacterium
GATACCATCGATTTGTATTTCAACGGTGTTCATCCCGATTGGCAAAATAAAGGAATTCATTCGCTCTATTATGCAGCTATGAACGATGTTTGCATTAAACTGAATCTAAAAACAGCCATTACTACAGGGCAACTCGAAACAAATGTCAATGCAGTAGGTATTTGGGATAATTACGAAAAAGAACCCTATTTAAAAACCCGCTGTTATAAAAGAAATTAATTTCAGGGAAAAGAAACGGAACTACTTCCTGTATTCCGGCTATGTTTGGATTGACGATAGCGGGATTGGTGATTCAGGCTATTGTAAAAGAAAATGAAAATGCTCCGGTAATTTGATATTATCGGAGCATTTTTCTATCATTTATTTCATCAATCGATTTTAATTCTTTCCCCACCAGTATGACTCAAAAATTCAGGTGCATACTGACACTGAATCGTTGCAATACCACTTGTAAATTCTCCACTATTATTTGCCCAAAGTTCGTATTCAAACACGTAAGTTCCTTTTGCTAAATTGGAGAAAAAGAACTGAGTGGAAGCATCCTTGGTGGTTTGATAGTAACAAACTCTTTCTTTCCATTCGCAACCCGAACCTTGATTAACCGGTTCGAAACAGGAAGCACGCAAATCTTTCAAAGCTACAAATTCCAGATCTCGGTCGGTAGTAACGACTAATCGGGTGATTACTTTATCTCCCTTTAGCAGAGTTGTTTGTTCAATAGGAATCATTTTTTTACCAGTTGACGCCATTTTTTCAACAAACAATTTTTTTGTAACTTTTAATGCGCCGCTTTGTCCCTGAACCTGATCTAAGTTTTGATAATACTGCCAGTACATAGCACCCCAACCAATTCCGGCATCCTGCTTTTTCACTGTAATTTTCCCTGTTTCCGATTTAATATTATCTATTGGCAGAGTTTGTTTGAAATAACCTGTTCCAGCTTCAGTTGATTCGGGTTGTACAACTTTATTAGCAACTTTAATTTCCACTTTTCCTTCGTTTGCAAGCCAATTACTTCCATTATTCAACAAAGCATAAATAGCTTCAACAGACGACATGGGCGAATCCCAGGGTTGTGTTTGCTTTTGTTTGAGCAACCATATTTTCATCTCATCAAGTTCCGACTGATCATTTGAAATCTCTGAAAAAGCTTCAATAATAGCTGCTTGTACAGCAATCGGACGTTCGTTCCAAAAATATCCAGCTGTATTTTTTGCCCAATACATTCCGAATTCGTCGGTTTTCAACGCATTTTCCTTCAACGATTTTAAAATCTCGTTTGCAAGCTGTGTTTTTCCATTGCGTTGTGCCACCACCGCCATCATTGCTTTACCATACAAGGTGAAACTTGTCCAGTATTTTTCGGATTGAGCGGTGTAAAATTTCACTGCTTCCTGAGCATTTGAATTTATGGGAACATTCATATATTCGGAACGAAGATGCAGGTAAAATAGCTGCATATTATCGACACATTGTTCTTTTTGGTAATTTTTATTGTATTTCTTCAGTTCGGAAAAGTCATGCGCCATTTCCAAATCCAAATAATTCAATGCACTATTAACTACCAACTGCTCACTACCAACTACTGACTTTCCAGTCAATCTATTCAACCTACCGAGATTCAATAGTATTTCCTGTGTCACATATCGGCTTTCACTCATTCCCTTGAACCACGAGAATGCTCCTGAAGGTAATTGAAGAGAAATCAATTTATCCAAATACTGCTGACCTTGATTTTTCTGCATATTTAGGTCGAATAATAAGGCAATTTGTCTTTTCTGTTCCGTTTCATCTTTTGCTGCCATTACCCAGGGTGTTTCTTCCAATAACATGTTTTTCAATTCGCTATTCTTTTGCAGATTCGATAGCAAAGCATCCCTGCTTCCATCGGCATTTTTCCAACGGTCGAAAACTGACGCAATTTTCGGATTAGAATTGGCTATAAACCCGGCCAACGTATTTGTATAATATGCTGTAAAATAATCAAGCGCATTCTCATTTTCAGGTGTGGAAAGAGTTGGCAAAGCTT
>JBBRHJ010000402.1:0-1992 GCA_038222885.1 Bacteroidales bacterium
AGTGTCAGAGTGATCATTCGGGTATCGCTTGGAAATATTGGTAGTAATAGTTGTCCCATGACCGCTAAGGTAAGGATTATTACTTTACGGCAATTGTTCTGTTAAATATTGATTATCAGGCATAGGTCTTGGATGTCTGAGTCTATGATGTTCGTTTTGATAATTGTTTTCTGCTTGGTCAATGTAATAAGCAATTGGTGTAGGGAAGTTATCAATAATTCGAGATAGAACTATTTGAGGATCTTTATTGTATCTTCCTAATGCATCAATATACCATTCATATTTTTGATTATATAACACTTCACTGGAACGAAATTCGTATTCTTCAATTTCAACTGGGAAGTTGTCATTCAACCATAGGTTAAATTCGGGATTGTCTATGAATTCAATTATAGTAATTTCATCCATAGCCTAAATTTTAATTTCACCTTTCATTAATTTAGGCAATAGGATATCACGAATGCATTTTAAAGTCTGGTTTTCCTGAATGTTTTGAAATCGCTTTTCTAAAATTTGTTTGACAATTTTATCGAATTGCTTAATTAACGCTTCATTTGGTAATGAAAGTCTTAATTCTAACAAATCAGAAGGTTTAATTCTTTGATGGCTATTACTAGTACCTGTTGCAATTCCAGTTAATTTTGTAATAAGTTCGGATTGTTTTAAAAAATAATTTATAAAAGAATAATAATGCAGCTTTTTTGGTATAAAGCCAATGAACTCAGTAGAACAGATTGATATACTTTCATCAATCTCTCCAATTGCCCAAATTCTTGGAATACGTGGATTAAGCTTTGAAAATAATATTGAATATTTTTTTACAATCGTTTTATTACTCAATATTGTTTCGCCCAAATCTAAACACGGCAATTCGTCAATATCAAATGCAGGCAAACTATAATGATGAAATTCTTTCTTTGGAAACTGTGAAGGATTTATACTTGTTTTAACTTGGTTAGCTATTGTGCTAAATGTCCCAACTTGCCAACTTTCAGGCATTTCCCCAAACTCACTGTGCTTTCTTTGTCCATCAGCATTTGGATAATTGAAATTTACAAACCATTCTTTGAAAAGTGTTCTTGCAATTTCGTCAAGGGTTTGGTTAGTGGCAAGGTTGTTTTCTATTTTATCATCAAGTGTTAAAAGGATAGAAGCGATTTGTTGTTGAGTTTCATAATTTGGGCAATCAATTTCCAATAGTTTTAGTTCGGATTGCTTTATGCCTGTGACTGTAGTTCCTGTTTCTCTTTCTTTAAGTCTTTGTTGGCCAATAGAAGATTGGAGAAAGTATTTTAAATATCCACTATCGAGTAATCTTTTTTTTCCTCTTAAAGTGATTATTCTTTGTGCTAAAGCAATGTTTATATTTTTAATTTGGGCAACTTCTCCTAAAGGTGCCTCAACTGTTAATACAACATCACCAACTTGTGGAATGCCACGTGTCATCCAGCCCTTATAATCCTCAATAGCAATAAATTCATTAGGTTCATCAATAAAACCATTTTTGACAATTTTCGCAGTGACTAAAGGGATGCCACTTAACGTTTTTTTAGGCGTTTTCCCTCTGTAATCAATTAAAGCTTCTAAGCTATCACCTAATTTTATTTTCTTCCATTCGTTAGAACTCATATCCAATTCCTTTTAAGTTTTCACGAATAATATTTTCTAATTCATTGTCTTTTGCAAAATGTGTAGAAAGTTTTTTAGTAAGCGTTTGCATTTTTTCATCAAATGGTATTGTATCAATTTCTTCTTCCTCTGTACCTACATATCTGCCAGGCATTAGTACATAGTTATTTTGTATTACTTCTTCCATTGTGGCAGCTTTGCAAAAGCCAGCAATGTCTTCATAGCCACCGTTTACATTTCTCCATTTGTGATATGTTTCTGCAATCAGTTTTAAATCTTCTTCTTGCAGCTCACGATTTCTTCGGTTAATCATTACACCCAACTTCCTTGCATCAAGAAATAGAATTTCATTTGTTCTATTTC
>JBBRHJ010000403.1:0-1988 GCA_038222885.1 Bacteroidales bacterium
AATATATTTTTCAGCATGTTGAGGATTCGCTTTGAACATACCATCAGAAAGAATCATAAAAATGCGAATTATTTCCATCTCGCTATTTTCTTTCATGCCATCAATTGATTTCTCTAACCAATTATAAGCAGGTTTTTTCAAGTCATCGTTCTTAACAAAAGCCACATAATCTAAACCTTTCAATCCTAAAATCCATGCTGTTGGGTATTTATCATCATTTCCAAAAAATTTGATACGGTTATCATACATACCCATCAGTTTCTCGAAAACTTTTTGATATGATGCTGCGTCCTTGGTTTGTTGAAGTTCCCACTGAACGATATCGCGACCCTTGCTATAAATTGCTTTGTTGGCACCTGGACATTGCTCGTAAGCAGCATTCCAAGGTTTTAAAGCATCAGCATATTGTTTGTTTTTAGCCGATTCGTTGAATAAACTTACATTCACCAGACACTCTTCGGTAATGATAGGAACTTCGTTACTTACTGTTGGAATAGCATCGGATGGGGCTACTACTTCTGTGTTTTCACCCTTACTTTTTTTGTCTTTTTTATTATCCTTTTGAGCATAGCAATTGCTGAACATTACTAGACTCAACATAAGGACAATCAGATTTCTCGTTTTCATATTACAATTTTTAAATATTTATTTATTAGAGTTTACGTTTAAAGAACCAATTTTCATTGAAGGTAGCATTGAGTGTAAATTTAAAATAATCTTCTCTTAACAATCCTGATTTTCCGATTTTACCATACTCAACTGTTGTGTTTAATACAGTTGCACTATTCTTCAATGGAAGTCCTATACCAAAAGTTATACCAAAGTTTTTTGGTTGAGTTTGCCCACCTATCTTATAATAGGGATCACTCAAATTGATACCTGCTCTATATCGCACTTGATCAAAGTATTTTCTCGATTTGGGATTGGGTAGATATTCGGCTCCTATAACAAATTTGGAGCGATTGCTGAGTGTATCGGTAACTCCAAGATATTTAGCATCTGCCCATTTTTGTAGCGTGTAGTCGAAACCCAAAGTCAACTGATTATTGTATGTATATTGAATACCTGCACCAAACATTTCGGGCATTTCAAACTCTTTATTAACAGGCTGAAATGGTGTACGTTCTTGAGCTACACTTCCTGTCATTTCAGAGAATTCAGCATTAAATTTCATCTTCATTTCGTAAATTGCTCCCAACGAGATAAAGTGTTTTTTATCAAATGTATTGAAATACTGTAAACCATATCTAAATCTAAAACTACTTACTGTAATTGAATCCATTTGATAAGAAGGATAAAAGTCGGTTTTTCCAAAACGCAATTCACGTGAATTTATTGAACTACCAAACATATAATAGGCGTTCACCCCTAATGACAAATGTTCGAATAAATTAATGGACAAGCCACTATATACTTGGTTAACACCCCCATTCCCAAAAAAACGTTGGGTAGTGCTAACAGTATCGGGATAAATATCGAGTGGCAAATTTGATACAGTACTAAAATTGTAGCCCGAAAAAGAGTATGGTAAAAGTCCAGCACTAAAACCAACTTTTTTCCACAATGGAAACTGCATGCTAATATACTCTAAGTTAGCATTCATCTTATTGGTAGTAACTTTGCTGTCCGAAAATCGCGAAACAAGTGCTGAAACACCTACATCGAACATAAAGGTCATACTATCTACTACACTATACGAGGCAGGATTAATTGTATTAATTCCGTATTTTGAACGTGCGCCTATGGATAAACCTCCCATGGCTCGCTGCTCTCCTGAGTTTGAATCGGTGATATCTCCATACCCAAAACGGGTATAAGGCGAATTTGTATTGTTTTGACTATATGACAATTGAGCGATTATCAATAATACGAAAACGAGAATGAAAGTTTTATTTTTGAACATTGAAGTTAAGTATACGGTTTAGCCCGATGAGTACCAAATTTTTTTCTGCAAAGATGAGGTTTTTTAGCTTTGTATCAAAGTAAAA
>JBBRHJ010000404.1:0-1912 GCA_038222885.1 Bacteroidales bacterium
CTGGTGAAAGTTTTGCTGCTAAGACAGTATTTTTTAACGCATTAAAGCTTTTGATGGAATTACTATTGGTGGTGGGAATAGTCTTTCCTGGCATTACGATTAAATTCCAGAATTCACCTTTTTCGTTACTCAGATGATAAAAAGGTAGTGAGAAATTAGGTGTATTTCCTGTATTCACCAATAGCTTCCATAAATCATAAAATCGTGCGAGTAATGCTTCATTAATCTCAATCCAATTCTCAGTAATCTCACCAAATTCAAATGACTCCAATATTGCCAATAATAAGATTGGCTTATGAGGTGCTTGACCATATTTGGTAGGAGCACGACGAAGTGAAGTGAGTTGATGGAAAAGTGAGGACATGATTTAAAATAAGATGAAAGTTAGGCAAACTATTTGTGATTTAGTCGTTAATCTAAATCACTACAAACATAAACATAAATGCGAATGTCTTATTTGTTTTAGTCACATTTATTTATGATTATTATTTGCAGAATTATTTTATTTTGTTCATCTTCAAGTCCTTAATAAATATAGATTGATTGTTGAATATATTATGTAATTGCAAAATTAATTGTCTACATTTGTAATCTAACAATAAAACGATGGAAAGACGTCTTTGGACTCGTGAAGAACTAATACTTGCTTTAAATCTTTATTTGAAACTACCTTTTGGGAAAATCTCACACAGTACCCCAGAAATCATTGATCTGGCAATATTGATAAAGAGAACATCTGATGCTGTATCAATGCGTTTAAGCAATTTTGCGAGTGTTGATCCATATCATCAGGAACGGGGGATTAAAGGACTTACAGGAGGGATTCGACAAGTTGAACCAATTTGGAATGAGTTTACCAATAATAAGGAAGAACTACTTTTCGAAAGCGAAAGAATCTTGGCCAATCTTGAACAACAAACCATCGAAACTAAATTTGCCGAGATATTATCAGGGACTGAAAATCTTAAGGGCGAAACAAAAATTAGGGAAGTTAAAACAAGGGTCAACCAAAATGTGTTTCGACAGATTGTTTTAGCCAATTACAACAGTAAATGTGCAATTACCGGAATTGATATTCCTGATCTTTTGTTAGCAAGCCATATTCTTCCCTGGTCTCAAAACGAAGATGAACGACTTAATCCGGAAAATGGAATTTGTCTTTCAGCATTATACGATCGTGCTTATGACAAAGGTCTAATAGGAATTACTGAAAAGTATCATGTCATTCTTTCTCCGGCATTAAAAACTAATGAAAAGAAAGAATTTTATCCGTTGATCTTCGGTCAATTGGAAGGATTTAAGTTAAATTTACCTCAAAAATATTTACCAAAAAAAGAATTTCTGCAGTATCATTTGGACGTAGTTTTTAAAGTTTAATACAATTCATCCCTCGTCCAAAATTTCTATATTTTCTTCATTTGATGTTTGAAAGTCAATGTCCTCCTCTACAATAAATATAAAACTACATTTAATTGTCAGGCATTTGTGGAGCTGAGTCTTTTCAACAGAATTTGGTAATTCAAATATAATTTCTGTTCTAGTGCCACATTTGGGGCAAGTAGTTGGTTGGTCACCAGAAATATATATGTCAATATATAACATTTGTCCTTTTAAGGCATTAAAAATAACTACATTTTTAATGTAAGTCAACGGACTATGAGTCACGTTTTGATTTTGTTGGACAAACGTGATGATATATTCGTTAATTGGAAGTAGTCTCTAACAAATCTCAGAGAGAAGACTTGTTAATGTGGTAGTTAGGTTGTTCTTTTTTAATTGGCATTCCCAAATAACAATAACTTTCCATCCTTTAACATTTAATGCAATTTCAGCAGCTTTATCGCGCGCCATGGTTCCTTTGATCTTATGAAACCACCATTCAGTTCGTGTTTTGGGTAACACGAAGTACGGG
>JBBRHJ010000405.1:0-1860 GCA_038222885.1 Bacteroidales bacterium
GATTCGTCCCACGACAAACCACTTTGTAAATCGAGCAACAGATAAGCTCCTGAATCTCCAAAAGTATAACGATGCATAGCTGTATGGGCTGAAGCAGTAAGTTCAACCTTTGTTTTTGCATCCGTAAGATTTACAGTATAATATCCTGGAGTGGCTTTTTGTGATTTTTTATAGAAAGCACTTTTAAATATATTTCTATTGCTATCTCCGCTAAAAGGGAAAATCAAAATATCGCCCAAATCGGGACATCCCGTTCCGTTAAGGTGTGTCTGAGCAAATCCCATTATGGTAGAATCGACATAATTATAACCCGAACAGTAGTGCCAACCTACATTTTCAGTTTCGGGACTTGCTTGCACTAGCCCAAATGGCACTGCTGCACCTGGAAAAGTGTGGCCATTATCGGCGTTACCAATAAATGGATTTACATATAAAGCCGGACTTTTTTCATTAACTTTAGCAGAAAGAACAACTATAGTTAGTAAGCTGAATAAAAAGGTATAGAACAACTTTGCATTCATAAAATAGATAGATTATTAATTTCAATCAGGTAAAACAGCATAAATAACTTCGCCATCGGCTTCAAGTATCCATTTGTCTTCAATTTTATCAGGCATTGGCATTTTCCTACCCAAATAGTTATAAATACTGCTTGGTTTTTTAGGTAAAATAAAACGAGTTTTATAACCTGCTTCATCCTTCACTAACTTTCCTGCACTTGTCCATAGCACCAGTAAATTATCATTTTTACCTTTAAATTGTAGCGCGTAAGCACCCGTGTTTTGAGTTTTGATTCTTCCAACCAATAACCGATTTTCAGTCAACAAATGAAGCGTACTTATAGCGTGGTATGATGGTCTGGGCTTCATATCAAACCCAATAATACCATAATTGTGTTGGTGATCGACAGAATCACCTTTGCAGAAAAATTCATACTTATAGGTATATGCAAAACCCGCCATCCAGTTGGCAAGAATGGTGCGTACATCTAAACGTGCTTGACAAGATTGAGCAGAATCAGAAAGTCCATTTCCATATTTTGAACTAATTGCACCACATTCAGTAGACCATTCTTTTGGTACTTTTTGAAAATATTTTTTTAGCAAATGGCGAAGACAAATTAAATCTTCGGAAATACTTTCGGGACTTCCATCAACATAGGGATGGATACCGATACCATCTAAGCCTGTAAGCGATTTGTTTTCTCCAAGTGTATTAATAAATCCCCAATCAATGCCAGCAGTTCCAGCCGAAATAAGGGTGACCTTAGGATTTGCACTTTTTATTGAATCAATAGAAACTCTTAATAATTTTGAAAAATCAGTAGCATTTGGTTTTGGAAGCCAGAACCAAGGATGATTTGGTTCGTTCCAAATTTCAAAATCAACATCCTTTCCCTTGAAATGCCGGACACTAGTAGCACAATAGTGTGCAAATGCTGTTATTTGTTCGATCGAAACTAAGCCATCCGAAGTGTTTTTCGCGTATAGTTGGTTTCCATAACACAAAATGAACAAGGTTCTTAGCTTGTTATTTTCTGCGACCTTTACAATACTATCAAAATAATTGTAATTGAACTGACCCTTTTTTGTTTCAACAAATTTCCATGATAAATCCCCCCTTATACATGTAAAACCTAGCGATGAAATTAAATCTGGTTTATTTAAGTCTCCTTGTTGAAAATGAGTACACACTCCAGTCTTATTCCATAATGCAGTCGAACTGATTGTATCTTTTTCATTGGTTATTAAATGCAATGTTTCATCGAAATCGGTTATCCATTCAATATTGTCGAACCACATTTCGCCTTTTGGTTGAGGAATCCATTTAGCTCTACCAAACATGTTACTGGCACGTGGC
>JBBRHJ010000406.1:0-1847 GCA_038222885.1 Bacteroidales bacterium
CTGACCGACTAAACTTTTTGTTATATCTTTGCCCATATAGTCTATATGTTTGTGGTAAAACAAAAGTACTATATCGGGGGGAAGTTATCGCTTGTAGCTTCCCTTTTTGTGAAATTATTTTTTTGTCGGTCAGTAGTGATTGTTTAACTATAAAAAAATATATGCCTATGAAATAGAAAGTGATAAACAAAATTCATTATTTTAAAAAAATCTAATTAGAAAAAAGATAATAAAAAATAACTATATCTAATAATCATTTAAATAAATACTAATACAATGAAATTATTAATTAATTATTATTGCATCTCAAAGAAAAAAAATATCGCATTAAAAACGTTACTTTTTTTCATAATTTCACTCGTTAATTCTTTTGGAGCAACTCAAATCAATGCTCAAAATCAAACCGTTAATTTGTCCATTACAAATCAGAGCGTTTTAAGTGTATTGAATGCAATTGAAAAGCAATCTGATTATTTATTTGTATATGATAATAAAGAGGTGGATGTTACGCGTGAAGTGTTAATAAAATCTAATAATCAGCCTATCAGCGAAATACTTGTCAAGGTATTCGATCAAACCAATATAACTTACAAGATAGAAGGAAAAAATATTGTTTTGTTAAAAATAAATAATTTCAAACAAGGGAGAAAAACTGTTTCAGGCAAAGTAGTCGATTCTCAAGGTGAAATTTTGCCGGGAGTATCAGTTGTTGTCTTAGGTACTACCAATGGTGTGATAACAAACAAAAATGGGAATTATGAATTGAGCAATGTTTCAGACAATTCAGTTCTGCAATTTTCCTTTATTGGTATGGAAGCTAAAAATGTAACCGTTGGCAATCGCACAACATTAGATGTTACATTAAATGAGCAAAGTATAACCCTTAACGAAGTGATAGCAGTTGGCTACGGAACAGTAAAGAAACGAGATATGATAGGTTCTGTATCTAAAGTGTCAAGTAAAGTTTTGACTGCACTTTCAGCACCATCTATTGAAAGTTCTCTTCAAGGTTCTGCTTCTGGCTTACAAGTATCGAGCTCAGCCGGTAGTCCAGGGGCTGTTTCTCGCATCATGATTCGTGGTACCAATTCCTTATCATCGGCTACCGAACCTCTTTGGGTTATCGATGGTATTATTGTTGGCAACAGTCTTGAGAATGGTAGTGCCAACTATCAAACCAATGCAAATAGTATCGGTATTTTATCAACCATTAATCCCAATGATATTGAATCACTAGAAGTGCTTAAAGATGCTGCAGCAACAGCAATATATGGTCAAAGAGGTTCCAACGGGGTTATTTTAATTACCACAAAAAACGGAAAAGATGGCGTTTCTGAATCAAACATTAGTTACTCACAAGGCTTTTCTGCGCTAACCAGGTATCCTGACAATTTGGGGTTGGCAAACACATCACAATGGTTTGGAATTATGGATGCAGCGAGGGCTAATTCAGGATTAATTCCGGTTGAATACGACCCAATGGTGCATGGTCGTGTTAATGCTATTGATAATTCAGCTACGTTGAGTCGTGCTCAGGCGCTTACAACACAAACAAATTGGTTTGATCAAATTTTAAGAATGGGAACTTTCAGAGAAGCTAATTTTTCAACATCAAACGGAACAAACAAGGGCTCATATTTTTTGTCTGGGAACTACCGAAAAGATGAGAGTGTTATCAAAAATGGATCATTCGAGCGCTTTTCTGTAACGGATTTTACTTCAATAAAACAAGTGTTGGTGCATGTTTTGAGAGATATTTTTTTTAATTTATTGCTACAAATTCAGGTGCTTCATGTCAATGTTCATAAGATTTAGTATTTCTTTTTGAGTTTCGGTTAATTCTGTTA
>JBBRHJ010000407.1:0-1828 GCA_038222885.1 Bacteroidales bacterium
ATTATTTACCTTATCACGAATTGGAAACTCTCGTAGGTTCGGAAAACAGAATCGCTCTGAAAACCCGTAACTATATTGGCTACTCTGAAATTGGGCAAGCTGGTTATGTCGATTGTCGATTTATTGATTTTGAAATTATTAAAAAACCTGAAACAAAAGTATTATGAAAGCAACCATATCAAAATCTGGAAAAGGCTGGATCCTAAAGTTTGAAGATGGAAAGATCATGTCTGTAAATTGGACAACGATCCCTGCGGATTGGGATAATTCTGAAATATGGGTTGAAAGAGAAAAAGGACAACCAGCTTCACTAAAAAAAGGAGATATTACCCTAAAAAAAATACCCATTCCATCTGTCGTGCAGAATGATAATCGCAGAGATAACAATCGGGGTTATCAACAGCAATATCAACAAAGAAATAACCCTGAAAGGGCAAATAACAATAATAATATGGCGACAAATAAATCTGCAAAATCACCCTATAATTTTGTTCCACTGAACGATAAGGTTGTTTATCCGGATGCACAGGTTGTGAATTTCGATAAATATGATGCTGAAAGGAATACAGGTTATATTAATTTGGAGATAGAGAATCTTACAAATTTAATGATTAGCAAAGGTGCCGATTCTAATAAAACACATGATTTCCTTAAAATTGGCAAAGACAATAAGCCTATTATCCCAGGTAGTTCTCTTCGTGGATTAATAAAAAAAATGGTGGGTATATTATCCTATTCAAAATTAATTGAGGGAGAACACTTTGACGACCATGCACTTTTCTATAGAGGAGTTGCCGATAGAGCCTTTACAAGTATCTATCAACCTCAATTTTTTGATGTTCATAACAATTTTGATTATAAGGTTAAGGCAGGTCATCTCACAAAAAATGGTTCAACCTATCAAATTAAGCCTGCTGTGGCCTATCCTAACACAGAACAATACTATAAAATAAGAAATACAAACTATGTAATCAGAATAGATCATGTAACTAAAAAACCAATTTTCAACTTTGATGGAAAAGAATTTATTGGATATGATTCGTCACATTCAATATACTTCCTACCTGCGGCAAAGTCTGATCACCTTCATAATAGCATTCATAGGAATTTAAAGTATGCATTGGTTACAGACTTTTCATTTACTACAAAAAAGCCTGGTTGGGAAGAAGGTAAGTTGGTAATTTCAGGAGGAATGGGCAGGAAAAAACATGATCAATGGATTGTAAATCTCGAAGATCCTGCTTCAATTACAATAACTATTCCAAAGCAAGTTGTTGTTGATTACAAAGATGATAACCAAAGAGAAGAAGATTTTGATTTACTTTCAGCTCAGAAGCGCTATGGTAGTGTACCTTGTTTTTATCTTACCGGACATAATGGCGTTATAACATCGTTTGGCCATACTCCTTTGTACAGGATAAAACATACAAAAAGTATCAAAGATGCCATTAAACAAGCGACTGATGATAACAAACTGGATTTCGAACAACTTATATTCGGGAATACAGTAAACTTTGCTTCAAGAGTTTTCTTCGAAGATGCTATTATTGAAAATATTGAGAATGTACAAATGGAAGGGACCTTAATAAAGATACTTGCAAGCCCTAAACCCACCTCACATCAATTGTATTTAAAACAAGATAATCTACCCTTAAAAAATTGGAGTTCTGATGAAATTAAAGTTTCAGGGACCAAAGAGTATTGGAATAAGAATGTTAACTCAAATTATTGGAAGGACAATGCAATACAACCATCATCATCTCATGCTGGATACATCAAGCCAATTAAACCCAATAACACATTTATCGGAAGAATTAGATTCGAAAAT
>JBBRHJ010000408.1:0-1665 GCA_038222885.1 Bacteroidales bacterium
CTGTGGGGCTTGGTCCCGAAAGCTTTCGGGATGTGTGGCTGTGAAGCGTTGGCTTTATTCATTTCCTTTTGTTTTATATTCAACACTCGGTTCGGCTGCCATGCTTCGACTAAGCTCAGCAGAACTACTCAATTTTTCTTCTGCTTCTTTTACTGCGTTGCCCTGAGCTTGCCGAAGGGTTACTTGACCATTCATAAGCATTGGTAAAAGCCAATCTCTAAGTTCTGTGAGTTGCTGGTTTTGTATTAGATTCTTTTGTTTCTGTGAGTGAATCGGTTTTGCAAAATCATAGAATTTATCAACTATTTTCAAGCTTGGATAAACATCTTTGTGATTTGTAACAAAACTTTCGAAAAGCAAATTTTTAATTCCACTTGTTTTACCTTCCCAACCGAACAAAACACCATTATCGTAAATTCTGTTCCATTGATAAACGAAGTTGTACAAATATTTTTCTTCCTTTAAAGTCAATGCTTTGCAAAAGTTTGAGCAGATTAATGGATTTGGAAATCGCTGTAATGTTTCTTCTGTTATAAAAGCCAAACGACCAGTTGATTGCGTTGGACTACCACCAGAAATCTCAACAATTAAATCGTGATTTTCTAAAAGCTTATTTGAGTTGTTTTCTAAAATAAAACGGGTTGGTGATTTTAGTTCTCCATTTCCATTTAATCCATTTAAATCTGCACCTCGCACGCAGGAAACTTTTAATTGATAATTGCCTTCTTCCGTTTCTTTGCCCCAATCACCGCTTTTGTCTTTCTTAATCCATTTTGAAATAGTCTTCACTTCCCACCCCTCAGGAATTTCCCTTTTCAGTTCGGCATTATAAACCATTTTACCGCCCGATAATTTATAGGGTTTACCCTGCTCGTTGGGAAAATCAAACTGCACAAACCAATAATCATAAAGCGTTTTTGCCATGGCTTCCAATTCTTGGTTTATTTTGTTGTTGAGCTCTATTTTGGTGTCAAGGTCGGAGAGGACTTTGGCAATGGATTTTTGGGTTTTAATTGGAAAATATGGAATTGGAAAATCAAGTATTTGATTTTTATCCCCACGTGGCATTTTTGTTCCTTTTGAACCATTCATCATATGTTCAAAAAAGACATCTCTGAAAAGGGAATAATAAATAAATTTTGAATCATAAACTTGACTAACCTTCAATGTCAAAACATCAGCAGAGCTTCCACCTGAATGAGTTGCAAACCATAATTTTTTCAAATATGGTCTTATGTTGGAAATTAAAATATCACCTTTGTCATATGCTGTAACATTACCTCCATTTGGCGGTAAATTTTCAACATTTATTTTACCTTCTTTATTTTGAAGTAAGTTATCAGTTGTTACATAATTCTCAAGAGTAACATTTACAAGTGAAATTCTTTTATTAGAATATTTTACAGCATCGTTAAGAATCTTACTCATACCTCAACCCTTTTAAATTATTTTGAATTTCGGTTTCCTTACTTTTATTCATTTCCCAATATTTTTTTAGTTTCAAATCTTTCCTTACAATCAATCAATGTCTGATGCAATTTTTGTTCGAGCATTTTTTTAGGAGGTAAATCTGTCCAATATTCGGCTACTATAATTCCATCTTTGTGCATTTCGAGGAGTTCTACCTGTTCACGACCCGCTTCGGCACACAATATCAAGCCCACA
>JBBRHJ010000409.1:0-1611 GCA_038222885.1 Bacteroidales bacterium
GCTTGATTGTACCCAAGATTTCTTGGCAAATATTAGATTGTATTCGTTCTGTGAAACAATTATATTATTTTCTTTTAATTCGAGCATCAATTTTCCGTTGGTTTTCTGAGAATTAAAAGTTTCAGGAATCACAATTGAAGGGCTTATCCACTGGCGAGCGTAATGAGCTACAGCAGGGAGTAATTCATTTCCAGTGGCAACAATTTTATTTTTATCGTCTACAATTTTCCAAATCAAAGTTGTAGCTTGCAGTTCAGTTCCGTCTTCTTTGTCGTTTATAATGCAAATTCTTGCAGGTAATTTATCGCCACAAAAAAAGTTACGTCCCCAAATCTCAGCTGAAACAAGTACTGGCTGTAGTGCTCGCTTAATAGCATAATAGGTTGGATAAGGCTCAATTTTATTGGCATCATAAACGTTTCTGAACCAAGTAAGCAATGCAAAATGAAGAATGCCCGATGCTTTTTCGTTGGAACGACGCAATGCTTCGGCTAGTTCCCCAGTAATAAATGACTGAGCAGTCAGAAATGCAACTGGATCGCCAAAAGCATAAGCCTGATTGCCCACCAATACCTGTGGGTTTTGATGAACCAGGGTATAAAATCGAGTTGGATGACCCGTTTCGTTATTGGGATATCCGGTCGACATTTCCTGACTTATGAGAGGTCTGCTTGGATTCTTTCTTTTTTGGAATTCACCATTAAAATGCTTGAATACGGAGTTTGTATACCAATTGGTGTACTCGTGTTTGTCGTCAATATCACCATCATCAATGTCTTTAAAGAAATCATTACCAAATTTTTTCTCATTGCGTACATAATTTGAATCGAAACAAACGGGACGAGTTGGATCAACTGTTCGCATTCTTTTTACTACATCCGAAATAATTTTCATTTTCAATTTAGCAATATCAAAATCTGGCTCATTGTCGTAAAATTTCATCTCATTATTTACGGTCCAAAAAAGTAAAGAAGGATGATTACGGTATTTCCTCAATAAGCCTAAAAACTCTTCAGCCCACATCTCAAGTAGCTTTGTATCAGGCATAGAGCTACTAATCATCAGCCAAGGCCAAGTTCCTTCAAAACTCACCCCTATACCGTTTTTGTCAGCAGCATCCATCCATAACTCATTATAGGGTGTTGTATGGGTACGTGTTACATCAATATTACCTGCTTTCATCAATTGAAAAAAAGTATTGGCTAAATTCAAATCGTTTGGAGCTAATGCAAATGGCGTGTGATTGCCACCACGCAACCAATATGAAATTCCGTTCAAGTAAAGCAAACCATTTTTCGACTCAAAGGTACGAAAACCAGAGCATATAGTTTTTTGGTCAATTTCCGTTTTTCCTTTAGCTATGCTGAATGTAAAATCGTACAAATTTGGTGATTGTGGAGACCATAATTTTGGCTGTAGTCCTTCCACCGAATAAGTAATAATACGCTCCTCTCCTACTTTAAGTTCAACAGATT
Organism: Bacteroidales bacterium; assembly: GCA_038222885.1. Classification (GTDB taxonomy): domain Bacteria; phylum Bacteroidota; class Bacteroidia; order Bacteroidales; family Paludibacteraceae; genus Paludibacter. Next base: position 1,476 of record JBBRHJ010000409.1, read on the forward strand.
TTAGATCTACGGCTGAATATAATTTTTGAGAATTAGCTTTATCTGTAATAACTGTCGAAATAGAGAATCTTGCTTTTTTAGTTCCATTATTCTTTACGATAACATCAAAAGTTGCTCCTGTAAGTGTGGGTTGAAT
>JBBRHJ010000410.1:0-1573 GCA_038222885.1 Bacteroidales bacterium
CGACAATTTGTTTTCCATATTCAGCTCTTTGATTATCAAGAACTTCATTGTTTATTCGTTTGCCGACATTCCAATAAGTTATTGTCATGGTTGCATTGGCAGCATAAGCCAATTGATTTTTGCCTTTTTCTATTAATGCAAATAAATCATTTATCAAACCACCCGTCCTTTCGGATATACTCTCACTTCATTAAATGAATGCTGTTGTGCGCCGTCACTGGGATTTGTAATCCCAGTTCTTGTATTCTTTGGATTTACAATCCATAACAAACGGAAAGTAGCGGATTGCAAATCCTTATAATACATACAGTTGGGATTGCAATTTTTCGCTTCGCTCAAGACCGCTGGTTCCCAACAACACACAACATCATTCTTTCATCTATTAAGCATATCCGAAGGGACGGGGAATGTTGTAAATATCCCAAGGCGATTTCTTCTATTTCGTTTTCTGTAATGCTGTTTCTCATAGAATTATGCAAAAGAAGCTTTTTCTAATTTTTTTACAGCTACATCTATATATTTTGGATTAGAAAACAAACTCTTTTTTCTATCACTCCAACTTTCAATATTACGAGTCACATCATCAACTGTATTGACCTTTTTATCAGACATAATATAGTCAACAGTCGACAATAATTCTAATCCGAATGCAGAGTAAAAGCCGGATAAAAATGCTTTCGTTTTGTCTGCTATTTCTTTACATGCTAGATTATCAGGTTGTTGTAAAAATGAAGTTATTTCATTTTCTCCATCAAACACAATTCCTAATTCATCAAAAGGCTTTTTATCTTTTGAACTGTATCCTGTAATATAACTTCCATTCAAATAGTACAATACATGCTTAACCTTACCTGAATATGGTCCATAAAAGTTCGGTTGGAAGCCTAATTTGAATTGTTCCTTTGCACCGAATCGTTGCAGGAAATAAGCAGCTTTTTCAGCCGAAAACTCAGATACAAATTCACCGTTTCTTACCAGTTCATACAATACTGATAGTAACATTGCTCTCGCAGGAGTGAGTTTTACACGTTCCTTTTTCATTGCTTCACGAATTATTGCATTAGGTTCATATATTTGAACATCACAATTTATATTAGTCAAATACTTCTCAATGATTTTCTTAACGTTATTCCAGTCTAAACCACCATTTCCCGCACCAAGTGGCGGAATTGCTACCGATTTAATTCCTTTTTCTGTAATTAAACGGGCAAGTTCTTTTAATCCACTTTCGATATAGCTATATTCCGAGGGTTTACGCCAGTCTGTTTTGGTAGGGAAATTGATAATTATTTTTCGTCCTTCCAACAAAGACGAATCTTCTGTTATAAATAATTTACCAACCTTTACTTCTTTTGCTTTACAGGCTTTCTCGTACAGTTTGTAGTTGTTAGGATATTGATTTTTGAATTGCAATGCAATTCCTTTTCCCATTACACCAACCGTATTCACTGTATTTACTAATGCTTCGGCTTTACTTTCAAGTAAATTACCTTCTATAAATTTTATCATGATTTCAAAAATAACAATTAGGTTTTATATGAATTTTATTTTCGGGAATTCCCATAGCCAGTAA
>JBBRHJ010000411.1:0-1557 GCA_038222885.1 Bacteroidales bacterium
AACCAGCATTACGAACAGAACCTGATGAATCGTGCCGCCTGGGATCCTTACAATACCAACGAAAGCTCCGGGTTTTATGACAGTGAATGGATGTTTGGAATTGAAGATGGCTTTGATGTGGTGATTGGAAATCCACCATATAAGATACTAACAAAAAATAATTCGTCTGACCTGATTTTATTTAGTAAAATTTACAAATCCTTTGAGAAATCAAGTTCTAAAAATATTTATGTTCTTTTTATTGAAAGATCATTACAACTACTATCAAAGAATTCTACCTTGACTTTTATTGTGCCGGAAGGATTGTTTAAAACCCGTAGCTACGCTGGATGCGTTGAAATTATTAATAAAGCTGGCTTTGTAGATAAGGACGCAATTTTCTCCAATTATGTATTTGAGAATGCAGTAACAGGTAGTTTAATCTTAGTGTTTATTAATAATCAGCAAGGAGTTACTCAACATTTTCAATTTGATAAAGATTTAAATATTAACAAACTAGAGTGTGAAACTAATAATTTAATTGAAAAGATCACAAAAGGTAGTACCCCTTTAAGTGAAGTGGCTATCCTATTCAAAGGTATGGTAGTTAATCAAAGAGATTCTGTTATAAGTAAGAATCCTGACGGGAAAAATGATGAATTTTTATTGGGCAAAAATATTTCGAAATGGATTGTGACTTCTTCGTATTATACAAATTATGAAGAATTGGAAATTATTGGTGGTACTAAAAAAATTAGTAAACATCGTCAGATACCTCGCCTTTTGATAAGGAGAACAGGAAACAAGCTATGTTGTGCATATTTAAGTAAAGTCGCCTTAACTGAAAGCACTCTTTATTCTTGCTGGGCATCAAATTCTCTTATCTCAAATAAGTATCTGATTGGTTTATTAAATTCTAAACTATTAAATCATTACAATAGAGAACTAAATATAACAAATCAACAGGGTTTTCCACAAATATTGATGTCTGATTTAGAAAATTTGCCATTAAAAATTTCTCCTTCTCAACTGCCAATTATTGAACTTGTTGACCTTATCCTTTCCTCAAAAAATGAAAATCCCCCAGCCGATACCACTTCATTAGAGAATCAGATTGATGTAATTATTTACAAGCTGTACGAATTAACTTATGATGAGGTATTGGTGATTGACCCCGGTTTTTGGATGGCGAGAGACGAATATGAGGGGTTTTTTGCGGAGAGTTGAATGAACCTATAAAAGTGGAGGTTACAGATGAGCAAGCAAACAGCAATTAAGCTTTTTGAACAAAAGCAGTTGTTTCGTCTTATACAATCAATTCCTTCGCCAAAAGCTGAACCATTTAAAATGTGGTTAGCCAAGGTAGGTTGCGAACGGATAGACGAAATTGAAGACCCCGAAATTGGCATCGACCGTTTGATGGAAACCTATTTACGTAAAGGTTAGGGCGGAATATGGGGGGAAATGAAGATTGAAAAAATTAAAAAAAATGGCAGATCTTAATGGTTTGGTGCAGCTGATTGGCGAAACGCAGCAGTTTTTTAAGCAACAGGTTCAAAAGCAGGTAAATACGGCATT
>JBBRHJ010000412.1:0-1517 GCA_038222885.1 Bacteroidales bacterium
AAGCAAAGTATTGGTTTTAACATAATCTAAGATGGAAAAAAGTCAAACAAATAAATGATTGACTTCCTTTTTTGTGGGCGTTGAGGGAAATGAACCTAACCTCTATTGCCGCTACATATCAATACGTTATATTTGTTGTAAAACTAGTTGCTACGATTTAGTCCCAAATTTATTGACTTCAATTTGTCTGCCGTTGGTTTTGTTGTAATATTCAATTATTTCTAGTGCAAAAGTAGGATATATTTTTTGATTTACCAAATGCATCAATATTGAATTTAGGTAGCGACACTTTTAGATACGCACAAAAGCACGATTTACAGGGAAATAAAACGGAATAAAAGCAAGCGTGCTTACAGTGCCAAATATGCACAAGAGCTTTCCCAAGAGCGGAAAGATCGATTCTCAGGTTCTCGTAAGCTGACCGGGGGCGTTGAAAAATTTATACGTGATAAAATAATCACAGAACAATGGTCTCCAAAACAAATTGTGGGTTATGCCAAAACAAATAACATCCCAATGGTTTCACATGAGCGCATTTATCAGCTTGTTAGACAAAACAAAAAAGAAGGTGGTGATTTGTGGAAACAGATGAGGCATAAGCTTAAGCACCGCAAGAGACCAGTTACATGCAAGAAAATAGTTATAAAGAACAAAGTCTCAATTGACCTTCGACCAGCCATTGTGGACACTCAAGAGCGCTGTGGTGATTGGGAAATAGATACAATTATCGGAGAAGATCAAAAAGGAGCTATTATAACAATGACTGAACGAAAAACAGGGTTCTTACTGATGGAAAAATTAAAACATGGAAAACAAGCCAAACCACTGGCAAAGGTCGCAGTTAGATTGCTTTTCTCATATAAAAAAAACTGTTCACACAATTACTTCTGACAATGGAACTGAGTTTGCAGAACACGAATATATTGCACAAAAATTAGAGGCTGATTATTATTTTGCACACCCATATTCTTCATGGGAAAGAGGATTGAACGAATATACCAATAAATTAATACGACAATATAATATTAAAGGAACTAATTTTGATTTGTACAGTGATGAATTTATTAAATTGCTACAGAATAAGATAAATAGAAGGCCAAGAGAAAAATTGAATTTTCAAACACTATCTAAAATATTTTATGCATCTTTGAATTAATTTGTCGCATTTGTAACTTGAACCTGCGCTATTCTTTTTATCGCTGTGCATGTACGTAATAACACGTCAATTTGGTATCTTTGGTCCAAGGTTAACTGTTTATTTTTCATGGCAAATCAAAAGTAATGGTTTAATCTTACTAAGGGGCTTTACAGCTCCCTTTTTTACTTTTGTTGCACTTGTAATCCTATTGATTATTGGCAATGCCTCTGGCGAGGCAGATTATTGTACTCCCCATTTGTAAGACCAATAAAACCAGAAGTTAAGCTAAGATGTTGTTATTAATTTAACTTATTATTATTATTGATTTTTCCAATTTGTAAACATTCTTTATATGGAGTAAATGAATACGCAAGCTTTT